>NZ_JBBFKU010000015.1:0-71072 GCF_037481895.1 Tenuifilum sp. | reverse complement strand
AGTCGAGGGATCTCTTCAAAGGATTGAAGAGAAAAGAGCAATGAGATGCTTCGGCGAAGTCTATCCCTATAAATCGGTACTCAGAACGACAGTTTGATGTTTCGCTTGCGCGCAACATGACAAATAACCTTAACTAAACGACATTGAATGACGATTAATTAATTTTTTTTGATTTGATATTTTTTTTTATTAGTTTTGCCTTGAACTAACTAATAACTTTATTACCATGAAAAAGTTTGTATTTTTCCTAATGGTTGCCGGAATGCTTTCAATGGTTGCATGTAAGTCAGCTCCTAAGCAAGAAGAACAGCCTGCTCAAGAACAAACCGAGCAAGTTGATACTAATGCTACTGTTGAAGCTCAAACCGACACAGTACCTGCAGCTGAATAATTAATTGTTGCAGAAAAAATAAAAAACATCCGGTAATAACCGGATGTTTTTTATTTATGAAGTGTTCTAGTTATTCTTTTTAATCTGAATGTAAAGCTCATCGAGCTGTTGCTGGCTGATAGTGGATGGGGAATCAATCATCACATCGCGGCCTGCATTGTTTTTAGGGAATGCTATGTAATCACGAATAGAGTCGCTGCCTCCAAAAAGCGAGCAAAGCCTATCGAAACCAAAGGCAATGCCGCCGTGCGGAGGTGCGCCGTACCTGAAAGCATTAAGCAAGAACCCAAACTGTTTCTCGGCCTCCTCCTTGGTAAAGCCAAGCGCATCGAACATAGTTTGCTGTAATTCCCTGTCATAGATTCTTATTGAACCACCACCAATTTCAACTCCGTTAATAACTAGGTCGTAAGCATTTGCTCTAATCCTTCCGGGATCTGTTTTAAACAGAGGGATATCCTCTGGATTTGGCGATGTGAAGGGATGGTGCATGGCAAAGAAACGCTGTGCCTCATCGTCCCACTCCAGTAGTGGGAAATCAACAACCCAAAGGGGAACAAACACATCCTTTGACCTTAGGCCAAGCCTATTACCCATCTCTAGCCTTAACTCACAAAGCGCGGAGAGAGTTTTCTTCTTTGGACCAGCCAAAATTAGTATTAGGTCGCCCTGTTTAGCACCCATGGCATTGGCTATAGCCATTAAATCGTCGGGTGAGTAAAACTTATCAACTGTCGATTTTATTCCATCGTCGGCAAAGCGAATGTAAACAAGGCCGCTGGCACCAACCTGAGGACGTTTCACAAACTCGGTTAGCTCATCGAGCTGTTTACGGGTATAACCTGCACACCCGGTGGCACAGATTGCACCAACATACTCAGCATCGTCAAAAACCTTAAACCCTTTACCCTTAACAACCGAACTTAGCTCCACAAACTCCATCCCAAAGCGCAGGTCGGGCTTATCGGAACCATATTTTTCCATTGCCACGCTGTAAGGCATACGTTGGAAGGGTTCAGTAAAATTGATACCCTTTACATTTGCGAAAAGGTGTTTAATTAACCCCTCAAAGGTGTTGAGAACGTCATCGCGTTCCACAAACGACATCTCGCAATCAATCTGTGTGAACTCTGGCTGCCTGTCGGCACGTAAATCCTCGTCGCGAAAACATTTTACAATCTGAAAATACTTGTCAAAACCGGCAACCATTAGTAGCTGCTTAAACGTTTGGGGCGATTGAGGCAATGCGTAGAACTCCCCTGGATGAATACGTGATGGAACCACAAAGTCACGAGCACCTTCAGGTGTAGATTTGATAAGGAACGGCGTTTCCACCTCAATAAATCCTTGCATGTCGAGGTATCTACGAACCTCTTGTGCCATTCTATGACGAAGCAAAAGAGCATTCTTAACCGGATTCCGACGCAAATCGAGGTAACGGAACTTCATTCTAAGCTCATCGCCACCGTCGGTATCATCTTCAATGGTGAAAGGAGGAATATCACTGGCATTAAGCACCTTAATCATGTTAGCCCGAACCTCAATATCGCCAGTTGGCAACTTACTGTTATTGCTGGCGCGCTCCACCACCTCGCCCGAAATCTGAATAACATATTCACGACCAAGTTCCTTTACCATCTCTTTAACAGGGCTGGGGCAACTTTCGTCAATAACTACCTGGGTTATTCCATACCTATCCCTAAGGTCAATAAAGGTCATTGCACCAAGGTTACGAATACGTTGTACCCATCCGCTCAGGGTAACGCTGCTGCCCACATGAGCAATTCTAAGTTCTCCGCAAGTATGTGATCTGTACATATCTAAATAACGTTTTCAGGTTGCGAATGTAAAAATAAAAAACGATGCTTTAACTATATTTGATATATTTGGGCAAAATCTTGTATGGAAAACTCAAAAAAACACGAATTTTTCATGCGCGAGGCTCTTAAAGAAGCCCAAAAAGCCCTGCTAAAGGATGAGGTGCCCATTGGGGCCGTTATTGTTTGTAACGATAGAATAATATCCAGAGCGCATAATTTAACTGAAACCCTCGGCGACCCCACTGCTCATGCCGAAATGCAAGCCATTACTGCTGCCACAAACTATTTGGGAAGTAAATACCTAAACCAATGTACCCTTTATGTTACCATTGAACCCTGCCCCATGTGTGCTGGCGCAATGTACTGGGCACAGCTTGGCGAACTGGTTTATGGGGCAACCGACCCCAAACGAGGATATTCAATAATTGCAAGTAAAACGCTACACCCAAAAACAAAAGTTATTTCAGAAGTGCTTGCCCTTGAATGTTCATCAATTGTTAGCACATTTTTTAACAGAAAAAGATAATTTTATGGCTTAATTTTTGTTTTTTAATTTGATGTGATATTTTTGAGGGCATTAACAAAGTTTAAAACATAATTAAAAACCAATACCTATGAGAGTTAGATTTGTGAAACATTTTTTGCTGGGCATTTTTGCAATTGGTGCCGTTTCCGTAAGCGGACAAAGCATTAACGATGCCATTCAGGCTTACAACAACGCCGCTACCGTTTACAAGCAGGATCCTGAAAAAGCGTTGAAGGATATTCAATCGGCACTTCAAATTGCTGAACAGTTGGGAGAGGAAGGTGCTGAAACCAAGCAAAAGTGCGAGGAGTTAATTCCTACCATTTACTTTCAGGTTGCAATGGCTAAATACAAAGCTAAAGATTTGCAAGCCACACTCGACAACCTTGAAAAGGCAGAGGAAGCTGCAATCAAGTACAACGATGGTGCAGTGAAAAGCCGCGTTGAAAAAACTATGCCCAAACTTTACAATGCCCTTGGCAATAACCTTTTCAAGGAAAACAAGTTTGAGGAAGCCATTACCAATTATGGCAAAGCCATTAAGCTCGAACCCAACTACATTGATCCCTACCTTGGTACAGCCCTAGCATACGAAGGCCTTAAGAACGAAGAAAAAATGGTTGAATTCCTTGACCTTACCATTGATATGGGAGGCAAGGTAAACGATGCCGCCAATGTTGAAAAGGCTAAAACTAAAGGGAAAGCTTACTTCCTCAAAAAAGCCGATGAGGCCCGTAATGCCAATAAACTTAACGATGTGGTTAAGCTACTTGATATGGCCTTAAAGTACGATGGCGACGATTACGATATTTATCGCCTTATGACCATCAACTACAGCAAACTTGAGCGTTGGAACGATGCCATTGAGTATGGCAATAAAGCCCTTGAACTTGTAAAAGGAACCGCTGAGGATAAGGCTGAACTTTATTTCCTAATTGCTAGTGCATACCATAAGCTCAATAAAATCAGCGATGCTTGTGCTGCATACAAGAATGCTGCATTTGGCACATTCAAGCCCAATGCCGATTACCAGATTCAACAGCTAAAATGCCAGTAATACAACTTTTTACTATCTTTGAGGGCTGCAAATGCAGCCCTTTTTTATTGATACTCAAACCTATCAAGATGTCAAATAAATTCCGAATAGTTTTTTCCGATGTTGACGGAACCCTTCTCAACAAAAATCGCGAACTTTCATCAGCTACAATCTTTCAAATCCGTAAACTTAAACAGCATAATATTCCTTTCGTAATGGTATCGGCACGAATGCCAGCAGGCATGATTCACCTGTATAGGGAGGTGCCAATGGACAACCCTGCAATTTGTTACAACGGCGCCCTCATTCTGAAATCCATTGAGGAAGGAATAAATGGTAATAACAAGCTCTTTTCAACCACAATTGATTACAGTGTTGCAAAATCGGTTTACAGCATTTGCCATAAATTTGATTTGCACTTCAGCCTTTACTCCAACAACCAGTGGTTTGCATCAAAAAATGACGAATGGCGTTTACGCGAGGAGAACAACACCAAGGTAAAAGCAACAATTTACTCCAACATGGAGTATAAAATTAGCGAGTTGGAAAATGAACAGCAACATATCCACAAACTAATGGTAATGGGCGAGAGCATGCTAATCGACGCTTTACATAACCATCTGGTAAGCCAGTTTACTGGTAAAATCAATATATACCGTTCAAAGGATACTTATATCGAAATAACCCCTGCAAGCATCAATAAGGCAGCCGGATGCATTATCCTTTTAAACCATCTCAAGCTTAAACCTGAACAGGCAATTGCATTTGGCGATAACTTTAACGATACTGAATTGCTGCAAACGGTTAGCCTGGGTATAGCAATGGAAAATTCGCCTGCAGAGGTTAAGGAAAAAGCCAAAATGGTTGCCCCGGCAAATACCGACGATGGAGTTGCCAGAACCCTTGAAACCATATTCAAATTCGCATAGCGTATGACCGAACTTGAGCTACTTGCCCCCGCAAAGGATTTGGAAACAGGCATTGCTGCCATTACACACGGTGCCGATGCGGTTTACATTGCTGCTCAAAAGTTCGGTGCCCGCGAAAAAGCCGGAAACCCCATTGAGGACATTGCTGAGCTTTGCCATTTTGCCCATGCATACCACGCCAGAGTTTACGTTACCGTTAACACTATCATTTTTGATAGTGAGCTAAAAGAGGTGCAGGAGCTCATCAACCAAATATACAATGCTGGTGCCGATGCAATTATCATACAGGATTTTGCCATTCTTGCTATGGATATTCCTCCTATTGCCATACATGCCAGCACCCAAATGCATAACATTGACGCTGATCACATTAACTTTCTTGAAAAAAATGGCGTATCGAGGATTGTTTTACCAAGGGAATTAACCCTTGATGAAATATCCAACCTACGCAGCAAAACAAAAGCTGAACTTGAATTTTTTATTCATGGGGCGTTGTGCGTTTCATATAGTGGACAATGTTACATGAGTTATTCGCTTTCAGGACGAAGCGCCAATAGAGGCGCTTGTGCCCAACCCTGCCGCTTGCCCTACGATCTTATTGACGAAACGGGTAACGTACTGGCTAAAAACAAACACCTCCTATCGCTAAAGGATCTTAACCTTAGCGGCTACCTTGCCGATTTGATTGATGCAGGAATAACCTCGTTCAAGATTGAAGGCCGTCTTAAAGATATTGCCTACGTAAAAAACATTACTGCGCATTACAGCAACCTCCTAAACAGCTTCATCGGTCTAAACCAACAATATAAAAGGGCTTCGAGCGGAAAGTGTGCCTATACCTTCACCCCCGATCCTGAACGAACCTTTAACCGCGGGTTTACCACCCATTTTATTGATGGTCGAAAACCTAACCAAGCATCATTAAATACCCCAAAATCTGTAGGGAAAAGAATTGGTATGGTTGACCGTATATACCGGAACTACTTCAGTATAAATTCAACTGAAACCATACATAATGGCGATGGATTGTGTTTTTTTAACTCTCAAAATCAACTTGTGGGATTTAGGGTCAATAAAGTAGATGGCGATAAGGTGTTTCCTAACCAGATGCCCACTGACCTAGCTATTGAAACAACTATTTACCGTAACGAGGATTTTGAGCTGGAACAAACCCTAAATCGTAAAAGTGCTGAACGTAAAGTTGAATGCAATATAGATGTATCTGTTACAGCCAACTATATCAAGCTAAGCATTAAGGATGAAGATGGGGTAAGCGCACTCATTGAAATTCCTAATGGGTTCGACAAGGCCAAAAATCCAAATTATCTAGACACAATTGAAAACCAGCTTCGAAAAACAGGCGACACCATTTTCAATGTTAACAGGGTTAACATTGAATGTACTACTGAAGTCCCATTTATCCCCACAAGTATAATAAACTCAGCTCGCAGGGAGTTAACCTTACAGCTCCGCACCAAAAGGATTGACTTACACAAACGAAATCGTAGAAATAATACAACTACCCCAGCTACAGTTCCTAACCCAATCCTAACGTATAAAGCCAATGTTGCCAACAGGGCAAGCACCAATTTCCTGCTAAAACATGGAGTCCAAAGCATTGAACCTGCATTTGAGGTTAAGCGCCCCAAGGGCGAGGTGGAGCTGATGGTTACCCGATACTGTATCAAACACGAGCTGGGCTTATGCCCAAGCAAGCAAGGCGCCAAACCAACCGGACGACTTTTTCTCAAAAATGACCATAACCTTTTTCCTCTGGTTTTTGACTGTAAGAACTGTGTGATGAAGGTGATTCAACCCAATAAGTAAAAAGTTTTTTTAAAAAATTAGTTTGATGATTCTACTTGAAACACCCAGCAACTGGCCCGATTACGAGCTAATCGACAGCGGCGATGGCGAAAAGCTAGAACGGTTCGGCAGCCAAATTCTGGCTCGTCCCGAGCCACAAGCCATTTGGCGAAAAGCACTTTCACAAGCCGAATGGAATAGCTTAGCCAATGCATACTTTGTAAAGAAAAAGGGTAACCGCGAGAGCGATAACGAATGGGGCGAGTGGAATAAGAAGGGAAACTGTAAGGAGCAATGGACAATTGGTTACAGCTACAAACAAATGAAACTAAAGTTCCGGTTGGGCCTTACATCGTTCAAGCATGTTGGCATATTCCCTGAACAAGCAACAAACTGGGATTTTATTTACGATACCGTTCAGCATCTATCAGTAGAAAAGCCATCGGTTTTAAATCTGTTTGCCTACACCGGAGGTGCATCGCTGGCTGCTAGAGCAGCCGGGGCCGATGTAACCCATGTCGATTCGGTTAAGCAAACCATTACCTGGTCGCGCGAGAATATGGAGCTTAGCAAGCTCGATGGAATTAGGTGGATGGTAGATGATGCCGTAAAATTTGTAGCACGCGAGGTACGGCGCGCCAAAACCTACAATGGAATTATACTTGACCCTCCTGCCTATGGTAGGGGGCCCGAAGGTGAAAAATGGATTCTTGAAACAAATCTATGTCCGCTTCTGGAGAACTGCAAAAATCTATTAACCCATAAAAACTCCTTCCTGATACTAAACCTTTACTCAATGGGATACTCGCCCATTATAGCCGAAAGTCTGGTTAAAAGCATTTTTAAAGTTGACAAACCAGAAATAGGAGAGCTATACCTAGTTGACAGAGCTGGACGAAAATTACCGCTGGGTGTTTTTTTACGGTTTTTAAAATAATTTTATCAACAAAAATAAAAAGCCTGCCATAAAACAGGTAAAATATATCAATATAATGTTACTTTTGCATTGATTTTCCGTATATTTGTTTTATGGGAAGTTATTGAAATTTATAAAACCAATGCTGTATGGAACCATTAAAGGTTAACGGTACCAGCCAATATCCAACCATTACTCTCGATAAGGATGCAGGTGTCTTTGAGTTTAAAGGAAACTCTTTACCTGAGGATGCAAAATCATTTTTCGAACCAATTATTACTTGGATTGAAGAGTATGCAAAGAACCCGAATCCTGAAACAGTGGTGCGATTTAAAATGATTTACTACAATACCCCCAGTTCAAAAATGCTTTTTCAGGTACTGAAGCGATTTGAAAGAATTGCTCAGGATGGCCATAAGATAAGCATAGTTTGGATGTATAATGAGGATGACATCGATATAAAAGATGCTGGGAAAGATCTCTCAAATCATATCAAGATACCTTTCAAGTTGGAATCATATAAGGAATAAAAAAAGGCCGTAAAGGCCTTTTTTTAATTGAACAATATTCTAACAACCTATTACCAATCGGTGGTGTAGCTGTGGTTATAAATCCTGTAAGTCTTTAGTTCGCCTGAGGCATCGCGGTAGTGGATATAACCTGAGAGCAACGATAGGGTTTTACCTGACGAGGATGTTTCAGCAATCTTAAGGGATTGGTCAGAGTTTACTTTCAAGGTATGATTGCCCTTGCCTTTGAACGATTGCCCAATATTCTCAATAACTACAGGTGGGAAACCCTTCCATTCCAGCACAACCTTTTCAACCACAAAAGGAGAATCGTACTTGGAGCGAATGGTCATATCAACTATTATTCCGGTAACCGTTGCATCATCCTTTGCAATGGCATTCAAATGTATGGGGTCCGATAAGAAAATTGATGCCTTATTGGCTGCAACATCAAAATAGAAAGGTTTTTGAACGGTTACACCTCCAAACATGTATTTTACCAGAATGTTATTCTCCGGATCCTCGTAGCAATTCTCATAGTTATATTTAATAACCACATTATCGGAATTGTTGATAACCGAAGTAATTCGGGCACATTCCGATTTGGTTGTGGGCTTCTTAGCCGTGGAAATGGCTAGCCCATTCAAACGCAAGTAGTACTTAAGTTCGCCAAGGTTGCTTTCCAGTTCAACAAGTTCAATGGAGCTGAGTAATGATTTGTACCGGGTAATACCAAGATTGCACTGGTCAACCCTTCCATCCATAAAGTAATCCTTAAGCGAGCCAAGCTCAGCAATGTTTTTCTCAATCTGTTCAACAGATTCTACCTTATCAACCTGCTCAAGCAAATCTTCCATCTGGCGGGTTAGCTCACGGTCGCGCATCTTGTAATCAAGCACCAGCATTTTCAGCTCTGTTTCCGGGAAAGGATATTTTATATGGTATATGAAATAAACCGACTTGTCGGCACGTTGACGTTTTTCCCAGTAAAAGTCACTAACCTTAGAGATAGAAATCCCTTGCAGAAAAGGTACTTTACCTGATTGGGTGGTGGTAGTGGTGGCAAACTTTTCAAGGAATGCATTAACATTATTGTTGAAGCTGGCCTCCTCCTTACGTACCTCGGAACTTGCTTTAACGTTCTCAGCCACGGACGATACTATTTGGGCTTTAACATTTGAAAGGGCATTCTGCTGGGCATCCTGCGCGGTAGGGCCTGTACCCGTTACAATGATGAAATCCTTTTCCAAACCATTCACCCATTTGGGTTGCTTTCCGCTTTTCTCCAGTAGTTTATCCTGGGCAAAGGTTAGGGTTATTACCCCCACAACGGACAAAGCAAGAAGTAATATCTTTTTCATACTCACATTATTTTAACCCCAAAAGGGGATTGGCAAGTAAAAAATATTTTACAAAAACAGCAACCCCAATGGTTGGGGCTGCTGTATGAAATGAATAGGGAAATTATGGGCGTTCCTTAGCCATCTTTTCCATTTCCTCGTTGAATACTTGCTCGAATTTCATCTTATCGTAGTCGAGCTGTAGTTTCTGATCCTTTGAAATACGGTCCTTAATATTGTTTAGAACCTGATCCTTTGGAACCTGAAGCGCATTGAATACTTGGTAACGACCTTCTTTCTGGAAAGTTTTGGTACAAACCACTTCAACGTTATTCAACTCCTGGTTGATAACCTCACGGGTCATTTGTTCAAATTTCTGTTCAAACTCCATGGCATCGCCAACCTGACGTTCGTTTACATAACGGTCAGCAACAGCCTTCATGGTAGTGCTAATGCTACGTGAAAGGTTGGTTTGTGCATCGATACGAGCTTTGCTCTTTGCAGTACTTAAATCGCTGCTGATACCGTTACCTGTTCCACGGAAGTACTTTGCATCGGTGTGGAATTCATCATCGTTGCAAGGAACATTAATTTCCTTACCTAAAGAGCTGTCTGCAGCTTTCTTTGAACCACCGCAACTAGCCAGCATAAAAGCAAAGGTAAAAATGCCGGCAACCATTAATAAATTTCTCATTTTCATAGTCATTCTTTTTTTGGTTAAACTTAAAATCAAGTTATTATTAAATTAATTATCGGTTTATTTCTGCTGGTACAACCAACTCCAATCCCAGTTGAAGTAAGGAGCAGCACCCCAGTATGCCCAAGCTACTGCAATTTCCTTGCCAGCCTGTATCATCATCTTATCTTTTTCAATGGAATCGTCGTATTGTTTCATCTTAAAGTTCCATACATTAGCACCATCGGCCAGCATTTTCTGGGTGATTTCATCGGTTAAACGAACTGCATCGGCGTAGCACTCCATATCGGGAGTGATTTTGCCTAGATACTCAGCTGCCTTATCGGCATTCATGTTAGCCCAAGCAGCCTTGGCACCTGCCATGTACTCAGTACATTTGTAGTTGGCGTATTGCTTATAGATTTCGATTGACAAATCCATGCTCTTGTCAAAGCATTCGCGGCAAACATCGGGAACTGATAGCAGAACGAAAAGGGCCTCTTCGTACTTTCTTTGGCCTGCAAGAGCTTGTGCTCCCTTTAGCACCACATCGCACTGAGAGTTGTAGTATTCAATGATCTTTTCCTTACCTTTCTCAATGAAACCCTTGAATTGTCCGGCCTTTACGTTGATATTTTTCAGAGCCTGGATATAGGCTTTGTCCTCAGTTGGCCCAACACCCTTAACCGATATATTTGTTTGACTGAAGATGTTTTGGCTAGCAGCATCAACAATATAAAAGGTAACATCAAGATTTACCGCCTGCATAGGGGGTGCTGTAGGAGTAATCTCCTTGCTAATCACTGTTACAAGCGGAACAATGCAAAAACGTGGATTAGCAGCAGTAGCACCTAAACCGTTTTGAGAGGCAATCTGGCTCATCTTGTTAACTAACATTTGGCGAGCCTCCTGGGGTATACCGGTTGCCTGTTCGGGAACAATAGCAGCAAGTGCTATTCTGCCCATATCGTCAGTTTTCCCTTGGCTGTTTTGTGCATTAAGGCTTAAAGCAAAGCCTGTGAGCACAGCAATTGATAGTATTAACTTTTTCATTTTAATATCAGTTACTTTTCACCTAGTATTAGCCAAGCTTCACCCAAACCGCGCATGTACAGCTTTGAGGGTATTCCCATACCGTTCAGGTACTTGCGCAAATCGCTAACAAATGAGCGGGTGTCAACTGCTCTTTGGCGACCTTTTTCGTCAGTACGCATCATAGGGATACGAACCTGCTCAAACTTCATGAAGTTTTCAGTTGCATCGGAAAGGTTAAAGCGACCTTCCACGCAGTTATCGGCAAACCAGTCCTCAATAATGGTTGATAGCTCTTTGCCATCGCTGCCAAACTCTGATTCCAGATTCTCGCCCCAGTTAGCCCAGACCTTAATTTGAACCTTAACCTCACGTCCTTTTGCAAACATATCTTCAAAATGACGCATAAGGCCTGCGTTGAAGTTATCCATGTGACTAAGCACAGCTTCCTCGAGCAAAAGTTCAGGCGAAGCCGATGTGGATGGGCTACCTGCCCCGGCAACACCCGATACCTGTTTTGCCGTATAAGCATCCAGGCCCTTTAGGTTAAATACAATGTATTTCTGGGGTCCTTGGCGCTTTACTTCAAAGTCCAAGTCCATTATTATATCGGCCTTGGCAACTCGTTTTAAAGCATCAATGGGACTTTCGGCCATCTCTGAGCCGCTCGATGAGCTTGTTAGCATTGACGATTCGGCACGTTCCTGTTCCAGATTTTTAAGTTCCTGCTCCAGGTCCTTAAGAGGGAAGCCCCTATCGGCCATTATTTGACCCATTTTGGTAATAACCAAACGTAAATCGGGATCGGTTTGCAGAGCAGTTTTATAATCGGGGAGAACCTGTTTCAAACCCTGGTTGTTAAACTCCATTTTGTACCCGCGACTAATGCAGTACTGATCGCTGGGAACAACCATTATTATGGGTTTTTTGGCTTGACCAAATGCCAGAACTGCAAAGGCAAGCAACGAAAATGTAAGTAGTAGTCGTTTCATATTCACCATCATGTATTAGAATCCTGAATCCAGACGACGGGCTATGCCATCGGCTTCAAGCTGTTTACGTAAAGCATCGTACATTACCTGAACGTAGATTGCCACCTTGTAGCCTTTCTTCATTTTAATACGATCCTCCCCTGAGGGATCGGCATCGTTGGTTACGGCAATGTACTGAAGGTACTTACCTCCCACCTCAAAGAACTTTTCAAAGTAATCGGCATGAATTTGTTCAGCGTTGGGCTGGGAACATATTGGAGGGGTTGGAGCAGAGCCACCGCCACCGGGAAGCCCCTTGAAAATACAGGCGGCTACGGCTGCCTCTTTAGCATTCATAACTGCAGCACCAACATCCTTGCCATACCCCCATACCTTGAAAACCTTGGTTCCATCCTGACCAACACCAACCGGTTCAATTTCATAGTTGTACTGGCTATTCCATAGAATCTTCCGCTCCTTGCGGGTTTGTGCATTAGCTGGTAAAATCATTACCACGCCCAGCACTGTTACTGCTATACTCAATAATACTTTTCTCATACACCTATACTATTTTAAAGTTAGAACATAAATTTTACACCAAACATTGTTGCCATACCTTTACGATCAGTAAATATTTCGTCCCATGTTAATCCGGTATCGCCATTATCGTTTTCAGCATTACCAATAAACGAGTATGAACCAATGCCTCCCATTAGCTGGAAGTTATGTTTCAAATTTAGTGCCAAATTTGCTCCAGCTTTCAGGTAAAGAACTTTAAGGGAACCATTGTCAAAATCTGAATGGCTTGCCTGCTCTTGCCCTAAACCAACATATGGGCGTAATTCCAGGTTACGGGTAAGCATGAAACCCTTAGCCAAACCTGCTCCGTAGTGTAAAAATGCTATGCTTTCAAAGGTTAAGAAAGCAATGTCATAGTCTAAAACTTGGGCACCACCCTCAACGTAAACAAACAGTGCCCTAATGCCAACATAACGACCCATACGTGCATCAATTCTGCCGTAAACACCACCAACCTCACCAGCTTCATAGCCAACCAGTAACTCTAGGCCAAGATCGTTCTGCTGACGAATCAGATATCCCTCGCGTAGCCTTCTACCTGCAGTTTGGTAAAACTGTGAGGTAGGCATATCGCCTTTGGCAACCTGTCGGTTATCGACAATCTTACTGGTTGCGCGAATTACACCTCTAAAACGTGGCTCCACGCTGTTGGTTTTTTCATTGTAAACATACTCATAGGCAAAGTAGCGGTGATCGCATTTTAATCCTTCCTTCAACCCAATTTTAGCCCGAATTGGCCTAACCTGATGAATGGTGGTTTTTACCATGAAATCTTCATGTTTCATTTCAAGGTAGTAAAGGCTTTCATCGTATCCTTTCTGAACAAGTTCAGTAAGTAACTGATCCTCGGTTTTTTGTTTAATTAGTTTACCAAGCTGAGTATCCTCAGTGGGTTGCGAGGCGGTGGCATATACAACTGTTTGAGTAACAAACTCAATAGGAATATTTAGCTCCTGGAACTTTTTAATTTTTTCCTGACGAACAGCGGGAGAGTCTTCAGGATAAATCCAGCAATCGTAAAGCGCATTCTGGGTTTCCTCATTGAACTTTACTTTATAAAGGTATCCATTAACGGTGGCCTTCCATCCCTTCATTTTCTCAACCTTTGCCTCTTTCATGGTAAGTATACTCTGGTAATCAAGCACCAGTATGTAACTTTTCTCAATCAGGCGGTTCCCATAATCCTTAAGTATGTTATCGCCTCGCTTTGTGGCTTGGGCTTTTATGTACTGAGCGTCGGTAGCATTAAACATACCCCTGTCGAAAATGAGGTCCAAATCCATTGAGCCATCATCCTTACGGTTGTACCACTTACTAACAATTGACTTTGACACCCCTTTCTGCATCAGAAAGTTTTCGATGGCTTTGGTTGGAACAACAGAGGCATCGCCTCGGGTAAAGGGTGCTTCAAATACCAAAGCATCCAGATTGTTGTTGTAATACTTATCGGTAAACTTTACTTCCGGAAATTTAGCTTCCACCTCCGAGGCATGGTTTTCACCCGGGAACTTCATGTATAAAACCGTAATGGAGCTACGGTCGTAGGTGGATGGAATGCGATTCCCTTTTTCAATATCCTGAGCGTAAATATTGGCACTAAGCAGTAAGGCCAAAAGCAAATATCCCTTTTTCATACTTTATCACTTTAAAGTTATTGAATAAAGTTACGGCAATTTTTTTATTTTAAAATTTTTTTTGGCCATATGAATTGATAAATATCACCAAAAAACGTTTGTTTAAAGCAGATTGCATTTAATTAAAGCAACAATTCATTGCATTCGTCAAATAAATAAGGGAAGGTTTAACCTTCCCTTACATTTAATTTCGCTTATGGTTTAGGCTATAAGCCTGCAGCTCTAGCAATATTTTTGGGGATATCGGTGTTATCGAGCAAAGGAACAAATAGCTGCTGACCACTACCAATTGCAAACACTGGCACGGGTTGACCAGTATGTGAGCCCGATGTCCATCCTACTGCAGCCTTTGAGTTTAGTATCTGAATGGAAACCTTTGATATGGGATCAGTTTCGCTATATGTGGTTTTTTCATTTGATTTTAAACCCTTAAAGGCTACGTTGTATGCATCTTTCAGCATCTTGATATTGTTTTCGTTTAGCTCAATATCTTTTGAAAGCCCTGTCTTATCGGCCAGGAACTTCAATAAATCGTCAAACTTTGCCTTTGGGTTTTGTTCCCTTAATTCAGCAATAACCTTATGCAAACGCTCCTTGGATGCAGTTTGGTAATGGAGCAACTTAACGTGAAAATCGTACTTGTTTTCCCTGTTTCCAATTGAAAGTCCACCAGTTTCGTGATCAGCAGTAACCACTATTAATGTTTCGTGAGGATGTTTCCTGTAAAATTCCAAGGCAACATCAATAGCACGGGCAAAAGCAAGCACTTCATGTATCACAGTTGCAGCATCGTTGTCATGGGCAGCCCAATCAATTTTGCCCCCTTCAACCATAATAAAGAAACCGTTGGGGTTATCCACTACCTCAATGGCTTTACGGGTAATGTCGGCAAGGCTTACATCGGATTCCGAACGGTCAATTTCATACTGTAATGTGCTGCTGGGTGCAGGATTTGGGGCAGAGTAAACAATGGATTTTGCTCCTGCTGCCACCAAAGAGTCTACCTCCGTTAGCGATGAAGTAAATTGGTAACCTCTAACCTTTCCCAACTCATATACGCTAACGGCATTGGAATCGGTTTTGGTACCATAGGGTTCAAGAAAACCACCCGATGCAAAAAAATCGTAATTTGACTTTAGCAGTTGTTTAGCAATATCGTAGTAACTGCCACGTGAGCCAACATGGGCATAAAAAGCTGCCGGTGTTGCATGGTCAATGCTTACGCTGGTTAAAATGGCAACTTTTTTCCCAGCTTCCTTAAACTTTTTGGCTATACTGTATAAAGTATCCGTCCTGTCGTAAGTTAAACCAATGGTGTTGATTGAAGTTTTGGTACCAGTTGAAAGAGCAGTTCCGGCAGCTGCTGAACAGGTAACATACCTGTTATGTGCATAGGTAGTAGAAAGCGAAGTGACGGGGAAACGGGTAAACGACATTGCCGTGCTGTCGTGCAAAACGCTATCGGCATACAGCTTTGCAAGTGTCACGTGCGATACTCCCATTCCATCGCCAATAAAGTAAAACACATACTTTGCCTTGGGCTCATGTTTCCCACAGGAAGCCATTGCTATAGCGAGCAAAATTGTTAGTAGGGTTCGTGATCTCATCTCTTATGATTTAAAAAATTTATTGAATGTTAAGGTAACAAAACTACACTAAAAAAGTTGGAGCAACATACAAGCCTTTAGCTCGGTTTATTAAAAGGTGTTAAAAAACAGGAAGCTGCCCAAGGGCAGCTTCCTGAAAGAATGATATAAAAGCAAATTACTTTTTCTTATCGGCCTTGCGGGCAGCGTAAACTATCTTAAGTGCACTGGCCTTACGCAACTCCTGCTTAACATCGGTAACAATACCCATACGGGTCTCCTTGTCAATTTTGAGTGATGTGGTAAGCAAGGGCTTTTCATCTTCCTTCATCGCTTCACGCTCCGATGCGATAAAATCGCGAATATCGTCGAGCGATTTGAAGGAATCGTTAAGCTGTATGCGTGGCTCAGTACCAAACAGTGATTGGAACTGCCTCATAGGAGGACCAATGTAGATATACGATACCAACGACTTCTTTTCCAACTTGTTTACTTCAGTGGCTTCGGGTAACTGGCTACGAACCATTAGCGTGGTTTCACGCATGGTTGTACTAACCATGAAGAAGAAAAGAAGCATGAACACAATATCGGGAAGCGAGGCAGTTGAAATAGCCTGCAACTCGTTTTTACCTTTTCGTTCAAACTTAGCCATAACTACTTTCCTCCTACGTTCTTAGGTTCAGCTTCGGAAATCTTCAATGGAATTGCCTTAGAGATTGTTTCCTGCTCTTCCTTGGCTAACTTGCTGAATGGCTTTCCGTAAACTGAAGTTGATAATTCGTCGCGTAACTCATTGTATGCAGCAACCAATTCGTTCTGAACCTTCATGTACATCTCGTACGATGTACCACGGTCGTTCTGAAGCGAAACAACGCCCTTGGATACTTTAAACTTACCAATTCCGGGAATATCCTTTTCCTCAAACTCGGAAAGGTTGGGGTCGTTATTCGGGTTCATAATGAACTCCTTGGTCTTCTCTTTCAACATGCCAACCTCCATGGGTTCACCACGGACAAGTAACTTATCGCTCTTGTTGATAAGCACAGAGAAAATATTCCTGCGCTTAACCTCAACATCATCCTGTTTCTGATTGGGATCGGGCATGGGAGGAAGCATCCTCGTAAGACCCGTATCCACGTTCATGGTAGTGGTCATCAGGAAGAAGATGAGCAATAAGAACGCAATGTCGGCAGTTGAACTGGCATTTACTTCTGGTACTTTTCTTGCCATCTTTATACTTAGTATTTTTCAGGTTAGCCGAACTGAGCCGGCTAACCATTTGTTTAAACTACTTATGGAATGCACTGCGAACGCCGGTATATAACAACAATAGCATAGAAATGCCAAATAACAGGTATGTTGCAATTAAACCGGTATCGCTAATAATCAGAACGGTAGGATTTGAAAGGTCAGCGTTTTGAGTTGGCGATGGAATTGGAGTAGCATCGGCCAAAACATAGCCAATTACAAAGATTACAGCAACTGCCAGTAATCCTACCAACGATTTGGTGACATTCTTGGGGTTTCTAACAAGGTTTACAACAGGGAAAACTAATGCCGAAACGGCAGCAATGGCAAACAGAATATAAGCCCAATCAATGAATGGTTCTACAGATTCAATATCCTGGTTGCTTAAAAAGAATAGTATGGTTATAACAATAGAAACACCCATTAATAGCCACGAAAGAACCTTGGTATAGGTTGATAATGAGCTATTCATGGCCAATTATTTTTGAAGGTTATACTTAACAAGAATATCGAGAAGACTTACAGAAGCATCTTCCATTTCATTGGTGATGCTATCAATCTTATTGAGCAGGTAGTTATAGAACACCTGAAGAATAATAGCAACAATAAGACCGAACACGGTAGTGATAAGAGCAACCTTAATACCACCAGCAACAAGCGACGGAGAAATGTCACCAGCAGCTTGGATAGCATCAAAAGCACCGATCATACCGATAACAGTACCCATAAACCCTAACATAGGTGCAACTGCGATGAAAAGCGAAATCCAGGTTAATCCCTTTTCCAGTTGACCCATCATAACTGAACCGTAGGTAACAATTGATTTCTCAACAACTTCGATACCTTCGTGAACACGGTCAAGACCCTGGTAGAAAATGCTGGCAACAGGGCCACGGGTGTTACGGCAAACTTCCTTTGCAGCCTCAACACCACCATTTTTCAGGGCTTCCTCAATATTGTTGAGTAACTTTTTGGTATTGGTGGTAGAAAGGTTTAGGTAAATAATACGCTCAATTACAATAGCCAAACCAAAGATTAAGGTTAAAAGAATGGATGCCATAAATCCAGGACCACCCTCAATGAATTTGGTTTTGATAGCCTTGTGTAACGATTGTTCTTCAACAGCAGGGGCTGCAGGTGTTGCTGCCTGAGCTGCTTGCTCCTGAACCATTGCTGAGTCAGGTTTTGCTGCAGGTTCATCCTGTGCGTTTACAAAGGTTGATGCTCCAAACGAGAGCACTCCCAATACTGCTACTAGTGTGAATAGCTTTTTCATGGTTTGATTGTCGTTTAATTATTACTAAAGGTTTGTTTTGTTTGTTCTCAAATTTAGTTAAACATTAAAAGGCTGGCGGAGAGAGAGGGATTCGAACCCTCGATACGCTTTTGGCGTATACACGCTCTCCAGGCGTGCGCCTTAGACCACTCGGCCATCTCTCCAAAGTTACGAAATACTAAATAAAGAACCTTTAAAACGTGGCGCAAATTACAAAAAAAATATTGAAAAAAACAATGACTATTTCAATGTTATTTCGCCTGCTATGGATTTTTCTAACTCATGGGCAAGCTCCTTACCATAAAACCCTTTGCCTAGCAAAAACATTAGCTTAGCAACTGCTGCCTCATAGGTTATATCGTGGCCGCTAACTACACCCAATCGTTTCAGCATAAGGCCATTCTCATACTTATCCATGTCAACCCCGCCAGCCTTGCATTGAGTAACGTTAAACACAACTATATTATTGTTTATGGCGTATTCCAGTTTCTTTAAAAACCAGTTCTGCATTGGTGCGTTGCCCGAGCCGTAGGTTTCCAGTATAACCGCCTTTACCCCTTTGGTGGTTAAAACGGATTCCACAACATTTTCCGATATTCCCGGAAAAAGTTTAAGTACAGCAATAGAGCTATCGAGCTGTGTGTGGACAATAAGCTGCTTTTCCTGCGTAGGGTAATGAATAAAAGGGTAATTGTACTTTATTGATATCCCTGCCTCGGCAAGGGGGGGGTAGTTGTCGGAACGAAAGGCATTAAAGTGTTCGGAGTTATGCTTGGTTGTTCTGTTCCCACGGTATAGCCTATTCTCAAAGAAAATGCTTACCTCCGGTACCATTGCCTGCCCGTTTTGAATGGAGGCGGCAATCTCAATGGCGCTGATAAGGTTCTCCTTCCCATCGGTTCGCAACATGCCTATGGGTAGCTGGGAACCGGTCAGAACAACGGGTTTTGACAACCCCTCGAGCATAAAGCTCAGAGCAGAAGCAGTAAACGACATGGTGTCGGTTCCATGGAGAATCACAAAACCATCGTAGCTTTGGTAATTATCCCCAATTATTGCCGCTAACTTCCTCCAGAAATCGGGATTGATATCCGATGAATCGATTGGGGGTTCAAAAGAATATGTGTTGAGGTTGAAGCCAAATTTTTTGAGCTCGGGAACCTCCTGTTCAATTTGTTCAAAGTTAAAGGGGGCCAATGCACCGGTTTCAGGGTTTTGCTTCATCCCAATTGTCCCACCAGTGTAAATAATTAGAATTTTTGTGTTACCCGATTTCATCTATCTGAAGTTTGAAGAGTTTAACGGCATTTTGGGTTGTTTGTTTCGCAACCTGGTTGACAGAAGTTCCAAGCAGGTCGGCTACCTTCTCCGTAATGTAGATAAGGTTAAAGCTTTCGTTCCGCTTACCCCTGACAGGTACTGGCGATAGGTAGGGGGAATCGGTTTCCAATAAAATTTTGTTTGGATCCATCTGGTTTACTAAACCGCCAACCCCTCCATTCTTGTAGGTTACAATACCACCAATCCCCACCAAAAAGGTTTTGTATTGGTCAATATGTTTATAATCGTCAATATTTCCAGTAAAGCTGTGAAAAACACCCTTAAGAGTGTTGTCAATTTCCTGATCGACAATATCAAAAATCTCCCTGAAAGAATTGCGGGAATGAATTATAACCGGAAGGTTGAGCTTTTTGGCCAGCCTGAGCTGATGCCTGAATGCCTCCTGCTGCTGTGTAAAGTATGTTTTATCCCAATACAAATCGATTCCAATTTCCCCAATGCCCCAGAACTTGTTCTTGGACAACTGCTCCTCAACGTGATAAATTTCCCTTTCAAACCCGTTCCGGACAGAGGTAGGATGCAAACCCATTAAGGGGAAGCATTGCGGAAAGCGATTGCAGGTATCGAGCAAACGGTTGGTAGAGGAAGAATCGATGTTTGGTAAAATGTGATATTTTACACCAACCTCGGCAGCACGCATAAGAACAGCTTCACGATCGGTATCGAACTCGTCCGAGAAAATATGTGAGTGAGTATCAATTAAAAGCATGGCTTACTCCTTTTGAGCTGCATAGTAGGTTCTACTTCCGGGTGTTATGCTATCGAGCTGTGCCGAGAGTTTGGCTACCACATTCCTGAAAGCCTCAAGATTTTCCTGCTTAACGGGCTCCACGGGAGGTGATTTCATTTTTAGAGGGTCAATGGGTGAGCCATTCATCCAAATACGCATGTCGAGGTGCGGGCCAGTGGCATAGCCTGTACGACCAACATACCCTATAATATCGCCCTGTTTTACGCGCGCACCCCTTGCAATACCCTTGGCAAATCGTGAAAAATGATTGTAGCCAGTTGTATAAACGCTGTTATGGCGAATTTTAATGTAATTACCTGCGGCCTTATCGTAACCCATATCAATTACAACACCATCGCCTAGGGCCATTACAGGTGTTCCTTCAGGAGCAGCATAATCCACACCGGAATGAGGGCGGTAAATTTTTAGCACGGGGTGGAAGCGGTTCCCGCTAAAACGGCTTGAAATGCGTGAAAAGCGGAGCGGAGCTTTGAGGAACGATTTACGAAGTGAGTTTCCTTTTTCGTCCCAGTAGCTGGCTACGGAGTCCTGTTCAAACCTGAATGCATAAAATTTCTCGCCACGATGTTCGAACCATGCAGCATAAATAGTCCCAATCCCAATCGATGCGCTATCAACATAAAGCTCATCGTACATCACCCTGAACTTGTCTCCCTTAAAAAGGCCAAAGAAATCGACTGTCCAAGCAAAAATATCGGAAAGCTCAAGGGCAAGCATGGGATTTAGTCCATTTGCCTTCATATCGACCCATAACGACGTTTTGATTTCAGCCTCGGAAATTTTCCTAACAGGCACAATCTCCTTTTTAAAGGGGTAAACGTAAAGGGAATCGGTTAGGTTGAAAACGAAATATTCAACAGGTGAAACCTCATAAACAAGGTAAGCAGGAGTTTGAAGGGAATCCTTCCGGGCGAAAACCTTATACCGAGCCCCCGCCCTAACCTTTTTCACATCAAAGATATCGGGCGTAAGTGAGAGCAGAAACTCATTAACATTACCAGTTAGGTTTAAGCTGAAAAGTATTTTTCCCAGTGTTTGGTTACTCCTAACGGTGTATTCGGTAACATAAAACGAATCGATTGGTATACCATACTCCAGTATAGGTTGCACATCCTCCACCAATGGTTTTTGATCCTTTTCAGGGCTGTATAGCTTAATGTAGGCTGTACCTATGAAATAGTCAATTATGAACACTGTAAGTAAAGAAATAACTAAAATGGGTAAAATCTTTTTAAGCATAAATTTTCTGAATTTTGCCCCAAAACTACCAAAAAAGAATTTAACTGTATTTTGGTTATTCTATTTTGATGTAGGTTTGCAGAAAAATTATAAAGATGAGCGAAACACAGAAAAGAACCGAGCTTTACGAACTGGGTGAGTTTAAGCTGATTGATAGGTTAACCGAGCCGTTTGCCCCAAAACATCAAGAGACACTAAAAGGGGTGGGCGATGATGCTGCGGTAATATCATGCGGAAAAGGTGAATGCCTTGTGGTAACCACCGATTTGCTCCTTGAAGGAATTCATTTTGACCTAACCTACACACCCCTTAAACACTTAGGCTATAAAGCTATTGTGGTTAACCTCAGCGATGTTTACGCAATGAACGCAACCCCTAAACAGGTAACGGTTTCCATAGGCGTTTCGAAGCGCTTCTGTGTGGAGGATCTTGATGAACTTTACAGCGGAATCAAGCTTGCCTGCGATAGCTACAATGTTGACCTGGTAGGTGGTGATACATCGTCGTCGATGACCGGAATGACCATAAGTGTTACTGCTATTGGCAGCGCAAAGGAGGATGAAATTGTTTACCGGAGTGGGGCCAAAGTAAACGACCTAATTTGCGTAACCGGTAATTTAGGCGGGGCTTACATGGGGCTTCAGCTGCTGGAACGCGAAAAGAGAATCTTCCTTTCAAATAAGGCAGCCAAGCCAAAGCTGGAAGGTTACGATTACATTCTTGAGCGATTCCTGAAACCCGAAGCCCGAAGGAATATTATTGAGAACCTACGAAAGGCAGGGGTTAAACCTACATCTATGATAGATGTTTCCGATGGGCTGTCGTCGGAGCTGCTGCATATTTGCAAGAACTCCAACGTGGGATGCAGGATATACATGGACAAAATTCCTATTGATGAGCAAACCGCACGAATGGCCGAGGAATTTAATATAGATATGTTTACTGCTGCACTGAACGGAGGCGAGGACTACGAGCTTTTGTTTACGGTTCCGCTATCGGAATACCAGGTAGTTGATAGCATGGAAAATGTCAGAGTGATAGGGCATATTGTTGAGCCACACCTTGGTGCATACATGATACCACCATCGGGTGAAGACATAAGGATTACTGCTCAGGGCTGGAATGCTTTACAAAAGGAGTAGCAATAAAAAAACCCCGCTTGAGCGGGGTTTACTTTTTTACTCGTTGATAATTCCTTTGTACTGCTCGGCATTGAGCAGATCGTTAAGCTCAGCAGGATTGGACATTTTGATTTTAATCATCCAGCCTTCGCCATAGGGATCCTTGTTAACGATATCGGGTTGTTCAGTAACCTTAGGGTTAACCTCAACCACCTCGCCACTAACAGGCATAAACATATCGGAAACGGTTTTAACAGCCTCAATGGTGCCAAAAACCTCTTCCTTGGCAAGGGTTTCACCCTGAGTTTCAATCTCAATGAAAACAATGTCGCCAAGCTGTGTTTGGGCAAAATCGGTTACGCCAACGGTAGCCATGCCATTGCCTTCGTCCTTGATCCACTCGTGATCCTTTGTGTACTTTAGGTTTGATGGAATATTCATAGTATTTTCAGTTAATAGTATTACACTAAAGATTTTGCTGTTCAAAAGTAGTGAATTTTAAGATTGCATGTTCAACCCGATAAGTTTTTTTAATTAGTGCTGCATGTTATTCAGCACATTAGTTAACCAATTCAAACCTAACGCTAAATCCAAAGCTGGTATTGGTTGTTCGGAATGTTCTTGAAACCTTAGGGTTATTGAGGGTGCGGTCAAAGAACAGGCGAATGGTTACCTTCTCATTAATCCGGTAGTCAGCAGCTGTTTTTATAGTGCTAATCAGCTGACCTGCAATAATATCGTTCGAATCCTCAACCAACTTTCGAAGAATGGTAGTATTATCGCGTAGCGAAAAATCCACAGTTAATCGTAAATCGCTCTTGATTGCCTTTTTACCGCCATCCTCGGCCTGGAAAATAAGAGGTAAATCCTCAAACCGGTAACCAGCTCCTACGATAAACTCGTTGCCATAAATCTCGGTAAGCTGGTTATTGGCAAAGCTCATGGCTAATGAACGGCTATTCTTAATCTCGATCCTGTTGGTAAGGTTATTGTTCCATCCCAAATCGAGCCCAATCAATGGGATAAACTGCTCGTTTATGGCAACATTAGTGATCTCGTTCTGCGGAACAAAATCGCCGTTAATGTTACGAACGTAACTAAACCCATCATCCTCGGGTAAATAGGTAAGATTGCTTGTAAAAGCCCCAATGGTATAGAGCGATCGATACCCATGATTGATAGTAATTGACTTAAACCAACGCTTAAGAGGTTTCATCTTGGCCAAACCATCGTACGATAGCTGCCAGTTAGGCATTGGTATAAGGGGGAAATCGCTTAGCGAGACCTTGCCTGGGGATGTGTTGGTGTAAGCGGCCAAAAACGAAGCCCTGAGAACATCCTGTGATAAAGGCCCATAGCCATCGGGAAATCCTGTAACAGGATCTATCACATTGGGGTCATAGCCCTGCGATGGATTTGGAACCCTCCTATCGCGGAGCCTATAGGCAATTTCCAATCGGTTTTGCTTCATCCTTTCAAAAGCCTTGGAACTTCCAGTCCGTTTACCACCCTCGAATGCAGTACCTATGGTAAGCACGCTAATACTGAAATTTCCTGTTGTGAGCGGACTTAGCACCCTGTAAGAACCCAAACCATCGGATTTAAAAATTTTGCTATTGCTTTTACCCAGTGTTCTAGTAGCGCTAACATCGAAACGGAAGCCCGGTAAAGGTTCCAGTGTTGCTCTGAAGTTAAGATTCTCATTGCGAGTAAAAACTACTGGTGTGTTAAACGATGTGTCGCGGGTGAGCCAACCATTAGTAGCGGCCTTCCAGGCAAAGTCGGGGTCCTGCCAACCAGCTACAAATTCCCAGCCAGGGGCAAGCATACCGTTAAAGTTCTCAGTTCCCAAGTAGTTTACCCCAGGTTTATAACCAGGTAGTAATGTTCCGTTTGTTTCCGTGTACGATGCTCCCAGGCTTTTTATGCTCATCAGAAGTCGGAGTGTGGTTTCAAGGGCAAACTTGGCGGGGTTAATCTTTTCAGGGACTTTACCTTCAACCACAACCTTGCAGTTCTTATAATCGGCATCGGCCTTAATGGCTACCTTGGTGTCGCCACGTACCTGTGAACTTACCTTTATCTCCTTGCCATTGGGGTCGAAAACCTTTACAGTAACCTTTTCCGTTTTTAGCTTGTGGGTAATAACCTTAGTTGCATTTGCCCTAAGGTTTACCTTTTCCTCCTCATACTTAACCGTTCGGGTTTGGGGTGCAGCCCCCCTTGCCCGCTGGTCAAACTGCTGGTTAACCCTTTTAAGGTATCCTACCTTATTAAATAAGGTATTAATGTTTACCTGCCCATTCAGCTGAATGGTGTTTGAGTTCTGAACTGTATTCCCCGGATCGAACCGTGAAGTGTCGGCCAAAATTGGCCCGGCCTGCCAACGGTATATTCCGGTGTAACGCGATGTAACGCTAATCCAGTTGAGTAATGGAATCTTGCTTAACGGAAGGGAATAGGTTATGTTAAACTGATGGTTGTACATGGTGTTTCGTCCACCCCTACGGATATTCTGCCAAACCGAGTCCTTCCACTGCTCATACCTGTCCCTATCCCTATACCTGTCCACCATGCCCTCGGGTTCATCGATACGAGCTGTGGCAGTAGCCACAAAATCAAACTTAACCGATTGGGTAATATCCCAGTTCAAGGAGTAGTTCCTATTCCACATAAAATCCTTTGAAAATGTGGGTAAAAATACCTGATTGGGGTTCTGAATATTTCGGAATTGCTGTTCAAAGTAATTCCTATTCAGATCGGTACGGAACGAGAGCTGGGTTGGGAATAGGTTAAAGTTAAAATCGCGTACTAAAGCCAAATAGCTTGAATTTAACCATTTTATCTTGCTAAATGGGGATATGTACTTGGGCTGTCGATTATAATTATAGGTAAATGCACCCCGAATATTGCGCTGAATCCTATGATCAATTCTTACGTTACGGGAGAAAATCTCGCTGTAAGAGTAGCTTACCGAAATATTTGCAGGGTCCCATAGACGGGGCTTTGAGCCCATTTTATCAATCTTTACATTGGTGAAGTTGATACTTCGCCTGCGAGTATAATCCTGGGCAATCCGTTTAATGGAATCTCTTTCGCGTTCCGATGCGTTACGTAGGGCATCGTCGAGAAGTATATCGGGGTCAAGCGGGTTGTACTGGGGGTTTGCCATCGATTCGCCGAATCCAATGAACATTGGAATTTTAATGTTGAACGAGGCGGGGAAAAACTTACCCAGCTCAAGGGTTGAGTTGATATCGTACTGGTAAACTGTCTCCTTGCTCCGCTCGTTAACCTTTTTCTCAATTGAACCAAAACCGGGTGTTATGGTGGTGCCAGCAACGGTAACCATTCCCAAATCGGCAAGTTTTGCCGATAAGCGAGCATTGGCTGCCCATCCGCTTTGATCGTTAAAGTTAGTAAGCCTTAACTCGTTGAACCATGCTATTACCGATTTAGGCATTCTATCATCGGCAGGGTTCCTAATTCCTATCATTATCACCTTAACGTTGCTAAGGTTTGGATTTCCGGTAACTTTTAGCTTACTGTTCCCGCTTTGAACAACATACACAGTATTCAGGGTGATAAGCGATCCCGGTTTTTGCATGGCATTGTTTCGGGCTACTTTAACATCAACCAGTTTATCGAGGTCGATATCAATTACATTCTCCCTTGGCCATACCGCCTCGCGATCGCGCTCCCGGCTATTGTAGTAAAACCCGTAAGGAGTCAGCTTTAACGGTATTTCGTACTCGTAGTAGTTAGTATTATAGTCGGTACCTATACGGATGAAAGCTGTTACCTCTTGGTCGTTCAATGGATACCCCTCAATAGCTTCGGCATGAACATCCATTTTGAGTCGTTTGTACTGCCTGATATCGATGTTAACATTCTTAAACGCTGCACGGGCATCGCCATCGGCCAAATCGGTTACCCTGTACTCCATGGCCTGTTCGTTAAGCTGGATAAGCTGGGGTTGACTTGGGTCAATAACCCTATCCACACCTGGTGGCAACACGTAGTTAACGGGTGTTCGTTTGTCGTTCTCCTCAATATTTACGGTTGCTATCGATAAGCTGCCTACAGGTAAATCGCCAACGGGCATACCCTCCTGGCCTTGAATAAGTGAGTAATTGTATTTACGCCACTCGCTACGAACCAGATGCAGCGTAGCAAAGCGTAGTATAACCGTATCCTGGAAACCGCGCATGAACATCCTCATGAAACGGATTGACTTGAAATCCTCAATTGGGCCAACCACCTTCTCGTATTCTGCAATGGGAACCTTAAATTGATACCACTTTACTGCTTTATTTAAAATTTTATCCTTATCGCCTGTTATAACGTTAGTTATAAAATTCTTACCAACCTCCATGTCCTGCGGGCGAAGCGAAATGCGATACTGGTAGTAAGCCTCATTCTCGTTCATGGTATTATCGGTTCCCAGTTCCTCCACATCGGGGGTTGAGTAGCTCTGCTGCGAGGTAGTTCCGGTTGCAACTGGCGAATTATTCTCGGTTCCGTTAAAGTACTTATATCGGTCGAGAATAGTGGCACGCTGTTGGTCGTAAACCCCGCTAAGGTAATGCCTGAAGTTATCGCCTGCCGGATCGCTTTCAAATCCTGCGAGTATATCGTTATCGGTAATTTTATTCCTAAGCTGGTTTATATACTCCGAAAAGAAAAACTGCTCATCGGGTATCCCATCGCCATCCAAATCGACCGACGAGGAAAGTCCATCTAATCCAATATCCTGGAAGGGGCGCTTAGCTTGGTCGTTATCGAAACCAACAGGCAGATACTGCTTGGTAGGAACCCTACCCCAGGCAGTTTGATCGGTTTTGGAAAGTTCCTCCGATGAGGTGGGTAGTCCATTCTCAAACGATTTTCGGCCATCCCTTAAAATATCCTCCGAGATGTTACCAAGGTTGATGTAAAAATCGCCGCCACTACTGAGCGTGTCGTACACAAACGGATCCATCAACCAAAACTCAATATACTCAATGTTTGATGCTTCAAAGTCAGTGGTGCTCAGGTTGCGCATTATACCACCCCAACGGCGCTGCGGATCTATTAACCTTCCGTTTGCATCAAGTTCAGTAGTATTAAAGTTATACTGGCCACGTTCAGCAGGGTAGAATGCAAGGTTAAGAACGGAGATATTGGTTGGTTGCCCCTGTGGCGTGTTCTTGTTGGGAAAAAGTTCGCGCTCAAATATTTCGCGAACAAAATGGTTCCCCTGCAACTCCTTATTATTACGGAGATACGATGGCGTAAGCGATGTGTTCCTCAAAAATAGCGGATCGATGTAGTACCAAGCCAAATGGGCGCGGTTGTAACCATACCGTAAATCGTTGGAGAACGAGGCTTCCGGGAACATATCGGGTTGCCCCTGGGGAGTACTTGCTAACTTCCATTCCACCCATGAACGAATATCAAGCGATGTGCTGCTCCCCTCAAAATCATCGATATATACTGTACCAGCCTTACCAATGGCACGCGAGTGCCCGGGAATTAGCTGTGCAAATTCAGCGTCAAATGTTATTGTTGATTTTTCCTTGGTTTGAATGAATGGAAGAAAGTCGACCATTTTAGTCAGGAACTTGGACTCGGTTTGGTACGAGGTATTAAATCCCCATATTGTATTCGATACTGCCTCGTTTCCAAAACTTACCTTTTGGGTTAGGGGGCGCTCCGTGAGGTTCATTAAGGTTGCCCCAACATTAAAGTTATCGGAGAAACGGTAATCAAAGTGGGTTCCAACCAAGGTTTTGGTTTGTAGGCTGAACAAGGCGTTGCTTTCCACTGCAACCTTTATGGGAGTACCGGATTCAAGAAGTCCCTGGTTGATAATTCGCACAGTACCCAGATTGTAATCAACAATAAAATCAACATCCTCCTGCAGTTTTGCACCACCTGCAGTTACAACCACGGCACCTTTAGGAATATTGGGCGCATTCAGAAAGATTTCCGATCCTCCGGCCGACTTGTATGAACCCCCTATTAGGAATTTGTTCTTATCGGCAACCTGTCGTGCTTTGGTTAACGATGAATCGTATAGCTCTTGGAAAATATACTTCTGGGCAATGGTAGGATCGCCTATACGCGATGCCAAATCGCGTCCAAACGGTTCCAAAACAGGAAAAATAATTTTGCCGTTAGCGGGATTAATGGTTACACCCTCAATAAAGTCAAACACTCCATCGGGGAACGCATCGAGCTGGTTGTTCAGGTTATCAAGATTAAGTACTCTGATTAGCGGAACTTCGGCAATATTCCCTTCCTTGATATAGTTAACAGGGGTTCCGGTTGCATCGTCCTGGTAAAAAATATCGAGCCTGAATTCATCTTTGCTAATCTGATAGGCATTCATGGAGTAAATGTTTTTCATCATCAACCTCCATGTGGGCATTTTAGGGCTAAGGTTTGTTCCCTTTAGGAGCTTAAGGATTAAGGCTTTGGGAGCCTCTACCCCATCGGTAGAGAATTCACCAACCTTGTAGGTTTGGCCATTGTATGTGAACTCATATGCAACCGCAAGTACCTCATCGCTATTAAGCGCCGACGATAGTGAGATATACCCCAACGCCTGATTTATGGTGAACTCATTAGATGATAGCTTGCGGGCATACTCAATCTTCTCATAATCGCGCCCACCGGTAAAACCCTGCGATTCCAAGGGCAACAACACATTGCTTACTTCGGCAACATCCCGAATACCGGCGTAGGTAGTGGTCATAAGCTCGTACAGGTTATTTAAACCGTTGCTTGCCGGGCCACTTCCCGTTTGGGTAAAAATATTGGAGGCAAAGATGTTGTTCTGGGCCTCGCCCAAATCGGCAAATGCAATTATATTGCGGGAGTTCTCAAAGTTTGCCTGTTTGTTTGTTACCCACACCTCAATTTTAGTGATTTGCACCCCTGAGTTAATAATGGGTAAGTTCGCAAGGGAACGATTGTAGTTTTCCCTGAAGTAGTGGGAAAGGAAAAAATGCCTATTGGCATCGTACTCATCGGCTTTAAGCTGAAAATCGCGCGTTTGCGCACCACCCTTAATCTCAACCACCTGTGTTTGGCCATTCTGTTTGGATACTACGCTGGTAACGTTTAACTTCCCGAACTTAAGCTGGGTTTTAATACCAAAAAGGCTCTGACTCCCAGTTATTAGAGTTCCGGGTAAAGGCAAAGAAACGTTACCAGCCTCAATGCGCTGAATGATTTCATCCTCAAATCCGTTGTACTCTATTTTAACATTATTCTCAAAGTCAAAGGTCGCCTCGGTGTTGTAATTCACCTCCATTTTTAGCTTCTCGCCAATCTTACCGGAAACATTCATCTGGATTTTCGACTGAAAGTCGAAGGTTGTGTTCCGTCGCTGATCGATTGGTAATGCTGGGTTATCGGTTTTAGCGCTTGATACTCCAAACACCAGCTCGGCATTACCCTGTGGGATAATTTCTATGGTGTTGCTCCCAAAAATTCGGTCGAATGTTTCACCACCAACCTGAATACGGGGCAGAATGCCATCGCCTTTCCCCACAAATTCGCCGGTTTGCTTTTGTCGCCAGTACTCACGCATTGCCTTCTCCACACGATACGACCGGTACTCATCGGCCGATAGCACACGTGGAGTTTCAATGGTTGTATTTCCAACCTTTCTGTAAATGACGTACTGGTTGTTGATTGGATCAAACACAACCTCCTCGCTTATGTTTGATGGGTTTGAAAGGTATAACGGCGAATACTGCGTGTCAATTGACCATATACCGGGTTGTTTAATAGGGAAAGGCAAATTTAGTGTATCCTGTTGTGGAATGGGAACAGAAAAAGCTCTCGTAATGGTAATGGTTACGAGAGTAAGTATTCCAATTATTCGGATAGTATGTGTATGAGATAAGTGTTTTACCCTCAACTTACAAAGCATTTTACTGTTACTACAAGCGTTTGAGCGCATGCTTAATGAGCGCTTCAACTGGCATTTGCCCCATTTCCTTCAGAACCTGGTCAATTACCTTATCGGCAGCTGAACGGGCAAAGCCGAGCATCACCAATGCAGATAACGCTTCGCTCTTTAAAGTATTGTTTGATGTTGATAAAATTTGTGAAACCGTAGCCTCCCCTATTGAAACCTTATCCTTAAGATCAACAACTATGCGTTGTGCCGTTTTAAGGCCAATTCCCTTAACCTGTTTTATGAGGTTAACATTTTCCGTGGTTATGGCTGCCTGAATCTCATCGGTAGTTAGCGAGGAAAGAATAAGCCTTGCCGTACTAGCACCAACTCCAGAAACTGAAATAAGCAAGCGGAAAATCTCCCTTTCGCGTACATCGGTGAAACCGTAGAGCAAGTGAGCATCCTCGCGGATAATTTGATGAAGCCAGAGCTTGACCTGTGTTTTACCCTCCAGCTGAGAGTATGTTTGTAACGAAATATTTACAAAATACCCAACTCCACCAGCATCAACAATTGCATGGGTTGGTGTCAGCTCGGCAAGGGAACCCTGAATGTACTCGTACATAAATCAACTTTTTTATGCCGTTTCTGGGTCAACTGACTGCAAAGGGTTTGAGGTAAGCTCTTTATGCAGCTGTCGGTTACGGAAAATATCAATGGCAAGGTAAACCGCCTGGCGGAATGAGTTCGGGTTAGCCAGGTTATGTCCGGCCAAATCGTATGCCGTTCCATGATCGGGCGAGGTGCGAACAATGGGTAAACCAGCAGTATAGTTTACTCCTGTATCGAAGTTTATCACCTTAAAAGGCGATAAGCCTTGATCGTGGTACATGGCCAGAATTGCATCGAAACGGGTGAACCTATCGGAGCCAAAGAACCCATCGGCTGGATAGGGCCCCATGGCAACTATCCCCTCATCGTTCGCCTGCTTTATTGCCGGTAGTATAATTGTTTCCTCCTCGTTGCCAATAACACCGCTATCGCCAGCATGGGGGTTCAAGCCAAGTACAGCAATACGTGGCCGGCGGATTGCAAAATCCTTAATTAGTGTCTCGTTAAGCAAGCGTAGCTTGTTGAGTATGGCGTCAACAGTAATATTTTTTGGAACATCAGCAATTGGGATATGACCCGTAACAACACCTACCTTCATGGTATCGCTTACCATGAGCATTAGCGCGCTTTTAACACCAAACTCATTGGCCAAGAACTCGGTATGCCCCGGAAAGCTAAAGCTTTGACTTTGTATGTTAGCCTTATTGATGGGTGCGGTAACCAGTACGTCAATTTTACCTGCTTTTAAGTCGGCTATAGCAGCCTGTAATGCTAGCAACGCACCCTGTCCGCCATACTCAGTTGATTTACCTAACTCCACCCGAACGTTTTCGTCCATGCAGTTTACAATATTGGGGCGTTTGGGGTTTGCCTCTGAGGCATCCTTTATTTGGTTAAAGCTGAAGTTTTCAATGTTCAACGCTTTGCGATGATAGGCAGCAACCTTGGGCGATCCGTAAACAATTGATGTGCACATCTCGTCCATACGAGGGTCCATCAATGTTTTAATAATTACCTCATAGCCTATTCCGTTAATATCACCCTGTGTGATTCCTACCCTAATCTTTTCATTACTCATACCTTGTAGTATTTTAAATGGCTCGTAAATATGCAAAAGTAAAAAAAAGCTGTAAACATAGTTAACACCTTGTTGTTTTTACTAGGAATGTTTTTGTTACTTTTAATACCTTTGCCCAATCAACATTGAAGAATGCAAGTTAAAGATATTTTAAAAAAGGCAATAAACCTTGAATCCCTCACTTTGGAAGAGGGCCTTTATATTTACACACAGGCATCAACACCCGATTTGATGTATGTTGCAAACGAGCTTCGCAAATTTCATGTTCCTGGAAACAAAGTTACCTGGCAGATTGACCGCAACGTAAACATCACAAACGTATGTATATCGGGATGTAAGTTTTGCAACTTCCACTGTGGGCTTCAGTCCGATAGCGCCTTTATCACGTCAATTGCAGAGTATAAAGTAAAGATTGAAGAGCTTGAGCGCTACGGAGGCGACCAGCTTCTACTACAGGGTGGACTTCATCCCAGGCTTGGTATTGAGTTTTATAGCAGCCTGTTCAAGGAGCTAAAGTCAATGTTTCCCAACATCAAACTTCACGCCCTAGGGCCTCCTGAAATTGCCTTTATAGCTAAAAAAGAAGGTATGACCTACCGGCAAGTTCTTGAAGAACTTGTGGAGGCAGGCCTCGATAGTTTACCCGGTGCTGGTGCCGAAATTCTTGTGGACAGAGTACGAAAGCAAATATCGCCGGGCAAACCCGATAGCCAGGCCTGGCTCGATGTTATGGCTCAAGCGCACCAAATGGGGCTAGTTACCTCTGCTACCATGATGATTGGACATATTGAAACCATGGAGGAGCGCGTTGAGCATTTGATTAAGCTCCGCAACCTCCAAGCGCAAAAGCCTGCCGACGCCCCCGGATTTCTGAACTTTATTGTTTGGACCTTTCAGGATGAGGGCACCAAGCTGCAGCGCGAGGGCGTGCTAAATACGGTAACCACTGAGGAATATGTTAGGACTATAGCCCTATGCAGGATCATGTTGAATAACATCCCGAACATACAAGCCTCCTGGCTTACGGTGGGTATCGATACCGCTCAGCTTTGCTTGCACGCCGGAGCTAACGATTTTGGCTCAATAATGATTGAGGAGAATGTTGTGTCATCGGCTGGAGCCAAGTACAAGATGGATGCCTATGGCATTCAGAAAGCCATTGTTGATGCCGGGTTTGAACCTCAACTCCGCAACCAACGTTACGAATACATAGTACTCCCGGACTGTGAGTTTAGCCGCATTTACAGCATTGAGGAGCTAAAACAAAACGCCAGCCCACTGTTCTAAGAATAAAAAAAGCCGGCATAAAGCCGGCTAACCAACCAAAAACAGTTATGACGGGAGTACTAATTAATTACTTGTTCTTAAGTAGTTCTTTCTCAATAATCTCCTTGAACATTTTTTTGGTTTCCTCAGGGGTTTGAGCTATACCTGAGGTAGCAAAAGGCTTTCCGTCCATGGGAAAGAATATAAATGTTGGTATGCTCTGTATACCTAGTTCAGCAGAGATTTGCTGCTCGTTTTGGGTGTTCACCTTGTAAACATAAATTTTGCCATCGTACTCCTTGGCCAGTTCCTCCAGGATTGGACCCGCAATACGGCAAGGGCCGCACCAGCTTGCCCAGAAATCGACAATGGCAGGCTTATCGCCAAGGTATTTCATATTTTCCTGTCCCTTAGTGTAATCCAAAATTTTGGTCAGGAAAAAGTCACGGGTAATATCAATGGCATATTTCTCTTTAGCTGGTTTTGATGCAGTAACGGGTTCACCTTCGTTTTGCTTGGCGGCGGTACCGTTACATGCTCCTAGCGCAAAGGCTGCAACCAAAAGAACCGGGAAAAAAGCAGTAAGTTTTCTCATAGCTATCTCTATTTAAATATTTTCATAATCAAAGGGCAGGGTTGTACCCTCCCTTTACTACCTGCCATTATCGGCAAAGGTAAATGCACCGTACCCACAAATCCTAACGCACAAACCGCAATTCTTGCAGTTTTCCTTATCAATCTCTGGTGCGCTATTCCAGCTACGCTGTTTAATTGCACCTGTTGGACAGTAACGAACCACCGGACAAGGATGGTTCTGCGGGCATCGTGCTTCATCAACAACTATAGTGCTCATTTTGTTCAGTTTTTTCGGCTACAAAAATAATATATTTTCATATATCTATATGTTAATTTATGTTGATATTTAACAATGAGCACGGACTGTCAAATTATGAGCAAAAAGAGGTTTTAGCTGAACCCCAAAAATGATTTAAAATTCACATAAAGGCAATGAAAATAAAAAAGGAGGGTTTCCCCTCCTTTTTAACTTTCTAGTTCATATTTAACTACTTGCCACCCCTCAGCTTTACTTCGTAGGTTCTGCCATTTACTGTTACGTAGGCAATGTTATCGCAATCACCATTACCGTAATCAATAGTGGCCTGCTTATCGCCTACAGTCAAATCAATCACACCTTGAACCAACCACCTGCACGATAGCTTGAACATGAGTGCACTGGTAATTTGGTGAGCATAAGTGTAACCTCTACGGTTTACGCCTGTGGCTACACCTTCCAGAGTGTAAACATCATCCCAAATGTTGAACGGAGTATCATAACCTTCAACCCAAGTACGGGTGCGCTCTACAGTACGGGTGTAGGTGGTACCATCGGTAAAGGTTATTTTACCATTAGTAAGTGAAATCTGATACTCATGCTCAGCAGTTTTGCGGATAACTTTTGTTCCTTCAATTAAATTGCCATTAATGGTAAAGTTTTTGAAATTAATGGTTCGCTCAAATTCTGCACCATTATACTGACCACAGGTACGGATTACAATTAACCCGTTCTTTACTCTCTCGTAACGGGAGTTAGCATTCACAAAGTTCTCGTAGGTTAGAGAGTCGATGCGGCAATTTCCGTCCCAGGATGTTTTACGAGTACGTGTACCTTGACCACCGAGTGTTGCATACATCAGCTGCGAGTCCTTTGAGTCGCCGGCAAGTGTAATTTCATCCACTTCGGTCATTACATCATCGTAGTAGGTATCCACATCGGCGTCTTCGCTAGCCAGGGTAACCACTGAATCTACTTCCTCGTCCTTTTGGCATGAGGAGAGTGTAAAAGCTGCCATTAACATAAGGCCTGCTGCAAAAATTAAACTTGTACGTTTCATAGCTGTAAAATTTAAGTTAGACAATTGGTTTTTAAAATCATTTATTTGCTTGTAATTACAATTATTTCACCACTGTAATCCCACTTTAAATCAAGCGGTATGCACACCAGGTTTAAAGCTTCGTCCAGGTTTGTACGTTTGAAGTAGCCGGTATAAAACCTACTTGTGTCAGTATTAAGGAAAATATCCGCATTGAATTGACGTTCTAATTCCTCAATCACAGCACTTAAAGGAGCATTCTGAAAAAAGAACTCGTTGTTAGTCCATGCGGGTTTAGACTCCGCTTTTGTTGTTTGTGTTTTATTTACATCTAAAGCATATCCCATTGTTTTTGCCTCCATACCTTTAGTTAGCAATGTTTGCGACTTACTGTTTGTGGCAACTACTTTTACTTTGCCTTCAAAACAGGTTACCTTAACTAGTCCATTGCGGCTAAACACATTGAATACAGTACCAAGAACTGTTGTGGTTGCACCAGTTGTTACCACTTTAAAACGACGCCCCTTGCTAACCTCAAACAACGCCTCGCCGGTTAACGATACACTCCTATCGAAAAACCATCGATTCTTGTTATAGGTAATTTTCGATTCGGCATTCAGAGTAACCCTGCTGCTATCGGGCAGGTAAACCACACCGTGTTCACCACGCGCTAGCTGCACGTGCACATTTCCCATCCTATACAAATAGATGTATGAGGTAAGCATTAGGGCAACTAAAACTGATGATGCTACTGCAACACGAGTTAATGTCAATTGTATTACTCTTCCCTTTGAGTCTTCCTCAAAGTTTTTATGGTCAATTTTTTCAAAGATCGCTTCCCAGGCTTCGGAACGCATTTTCCCTGCAGGTACCTTGTAGCTATCAAGCAGCCTTTCAATGTTTTCAGGTAGCCTTTCTATTTTCCCGTCCCGAGTCATTTTGTTTTCCTTTTGCTATTAATACAACCCTATTCCAAAACACCCTACCGTATCCACAAAAAAAATCATTGAACTTGTTCTGTAATTGTTTTGCTACTAATACATCTACCTTAAAAAATACCCTACCGTTTTATTAGAAAATTTGATAATGCCCCCTATGCCTTAACCAATCGTTTTAATGGGGCTTTAGTAAACCAAACGAAGAATAAATTTTTAGAAGATTTATATTATACAGTCGTTTGATTTAATTTGATTTTTTAAATTTGTGCATCTGTTTTTTTACCCGATATGGAAAATAAAGTATTGTTTACCGATTCCGTTGTTGCAAACTTTTGCAAAGCTACCGTTGATGATAACCCAATTCATGATCCAGCGTTCATGTATAACCAGAACAAGGGTGTTGTTGTTCCCGGCATGCTTTTGTTTTCAACAATTGTCAATTTGCTTCACAGGAAAACCGACGAGTATTTTAATTACTACAAGCTAATTTTTGGCAACGTAATTTGTACCAACGAGCCTATTGACTTAGGTTTTGAAACCAAAGGCGATCAAAATTACCTATATGCCATAAACGGACACGATATGTTTTCCACAAAGAACGAGAGATCAGTTGTTCTGAAAAATATCGAGCCCAAGGTACTCGATTTAGATGGCATCGTAAGAGCTATGCCTTTCCATAAAACGCAGCTGGAAACCTTTAGGGAGCTAACCAACAGCTTAAACAACACCCTATCCGATTTCCTTTTTACAATAGCATACGCCAGCGCTGCTCTTTTTAAAGCCATCCGAGAGCCGATAACCGAGGTGGAAACGGAAATTAACCGGTTGCTAAATAAAACCATTAACCCCGATCAGGTGTCACCCTTTTACCAAACACTTGAAATATTTAGGGTAAATCCGCACGCTGAACTTAATCCTGAAGGTACAATTGAGTACAATATTAGTTTCGACAGAGAAAAAGCCAATAAAACATATATTGCCCAGGTAACATGTATACATAACAATCAGTGTTTTTACCAATCGGTTTACAGGTTAGTGGCAATACCCGATAAGCTGATAATGAGAATGGTGAAGGATAGGGATAAAGGTTAAAGGTTAAAGGTTAAAAGTTTGAGGTTCAAAGTTCAAGGTTTAAGGTTGACCCGTGACCCGGGTCCAAAAACATTAATCCCTTTTAAGTTCAACTTATTAAAACTTGATATTAAAAAAGAATGTGGGAGTAATACTGTAGCCGTAAATATCGTGATACTCAATGATTGATTTGCCCTGTAGGTAATCGGAAACAGGTGTATCGGTAAGCGTGTAGGGGCGCGCAAGCATATTATCCCTATTATAAAGGTTAAACACTTTTACACCAACCTCAAGCTCACCACTAACTGAAACCTTTGTCAAGTAGCTTAACCCTGCATCTAACCTATGGTACGGCTCTAACCTGCTCGAGTTTTTTTCATAATCAGGTGAAAGGGTAAGGTTTGGAGTTAGCAAGAGCTCATCCCAGGGTTTAGGAGTACCAAAAATCCAAGTCCCAACAACTCTCCATTTTCGCCACTTGTATAAACCAACTAACTTTAACTCATGCAAATGGTCGTCGAGGGCATAGTACTCATCGCCCCCGTTCAGGGTTGATGACTGATTGAAAGCCTTACTAAGCGAATATGATACCCAACCCTCGGCATTTTGCCATGTTTTTCGGACTAAGACATCAACCCCAAATGAACGACTATCAACATAAAAAATTTTGGATTGCTCTACAAATCGGTTGGTTGAGGTTCGCCGGATCACAGTTTGAACGTACGATAAGCCCTCGGTTTGCTTTGCATATCCTTCAATATCTACTGTTAATCCATTGCTTGTGTAGTTCAAACCGGTAACAAAGTGCTTTGACTTTACTACCGGAAAGGTCTTTTCGTCGGAAGCTACCCACAAATAGCGAACCCCGTTGCCGACCAGGTAAATACGGTTTATGAATTGGTTATATAAGCCTGCAGCAAACTTTAAATCGAGCTTTGATGTTGGGCTAATCACCATTTGGACACGCGGCTCTAGGTAGTATTGGTCGGTAAGGTTATGTTGACTCACTCGCCCCCCAATGACAAGTGATTTCAACCCATTAGTTTTAAAGTTAAATTGAAGCCAACCGGTATTAACCCTTGAATTAAAATCGTTCTGCCTTAGGGTATCGGCAACAGGAAGGGAGTTTACAGCATGATAATAATTCTCAGATGATTTAGAATTCACCAAATTACTCTGGTATCCCAGCTCTAGTATGATTTGGTTCGAAAGAGTTACCTGGGCATTCAGGTTTACAGAGATATCGTTTAATCCCGTTTCAGTTGCATAGTTTCGGACAATGGTGTCGTAAACCGGCTGCATTCCACGGCGTTTTAATGTACTGTCGTAATGTTGATAGTTGCTGGTAAATTCAGAAATCCCAACGGTAAAATTTTGGTATAACCAGCTATTCCACTGCTTAGCCCAGCGAGCGCCAGCACCACTATTCCCCCAAAGAGCATTTTCTTTAATAAAAGGCGATGAAACCATTTGCAGGAAATTGAGCCTATCGCGTCCTACATACCCACTTACCGATAAAATGTCGTTGTTTGATGGTCTCACGCTAACCTTTGCGTTTGCGTCGTAAAAAAGGTATGAGGGGGCATCGGGATCGGAACCAAACGCGGTAAAGTTCTGCTTGGAAAGCATAAGATCCGAAGCCGCACTCTCAAAAAGATTCAGAAACTGTGGGGAGCGGTAAAAATCGGTATAGGACCTACGCGCCGACACTATAAAGGAGGCATGTTTCCCCAACGGACCTTCAAATGTGAAATCGCCAGCAAGCTGGTCGGTGCCAGCATCAACTCTTACGCTATTCTCGTTGCCGGTTTTACCTGTTATTTCTATTACTGACGATGCACGACCACCCCACCTCGAATCGAAACCACCACGGTAAAGCCTTACATCCTTTATGGCCTTACTGTTCAAGCTTGAGAATGCGCCAAAAAGATGGTTAATGTGATAAATTGTAAAGCCATCGTACGAGATCAGGTTTTTATCGGCTGGCGAATGGCGAACCATTAGCCCTGAAAGCGATTCAGTAGTACCATCTACTCCCGGAAGGAGCTGAAGTGGTGCCAAAATATCAATTCCTGAGATTCCTGGTATATCGCCTACCTTTTTTGTGTCAAAAACCATCTCTCCAGGGCGGTCGCCGGTAGCAAGCATTGAGGTAATGTTTCGCACTACCTCCACATCGGCCAGGATGAACTTTTTAGGATCGAGCTCTACAACTAGAGGTTTTGAATTGTACTGTACACGAGCCACCCTCATCTGTAAGGGTTCAAAACCAAGATACCGAACCTCTATACTAACCGAATCGGATTTTACTTCGGGTATCGTAAAAAAACCATCGGTATTGGTAGTAGCTCCAAAATCGTTATCTACCACTCTTATTGATGCATAAGGCAGGGCTTCGCCCGAAATCCTATCGCGTACAATTCCCTGAATGGGTTTGGTTTTTTCTTCTACAATCGGTTTCTCTACCCTTTTAATGACATAAACGTTATTGAGTGCAATAAACTCAAACCCTGAATCTTTTAGCAACTGCTTCAAAACCTTATCGGGCGAATCGTTCCTAAACTGTCCGGTAAAGGAAATTTGGTTGAGCGCCACCGGGTCGTAAGCAAATTTTAAGTTGTACTTACCCGATAAAGCTGAGAGTATTTGATCTAAGGATTGATTGCTAAAACTTTCGGTAATCTTAACCTTTTGGGCATAAGTAGCTTGTTGGATTTGTAAAGCAAATCCAACCAGAAGTGATATAAGTAAATACTTTATTCTGCTCATGGGGTCAGGTTATATCTCATGCTAAGGTTAATACAACTTAATAACCCAATACCCTACCTGAAAGTGTAAACGGTTGAATCGGCATTAACAGTATAGCTCAAACCCATAGATATTGATATTACATCAAGTACATCAGTTGCCTTGCCTGCTGGTATGGTTCCAGAAAAGTATCGGCTTGCCGGATCAAAACCCTCCGCGCTAATCTGAATATTGTAGAAATTTGATATTTGCTGGAAAACCTGGGAAAGCGGCTCTTCTGCGAACTCAAACTCGTGTGTAACCCAAACAGGCTTGGTTAACTCCTTATCGGATTGCTTTGAATGTATTAACATCCCATTGGTTTTAGTTACGCTCTCGCCCTTTTTAACACCAACGGATTTTAAACCTGAAATCAAAACATTCACTGAGCCCTCAAAGCATTGCACCTCAAAGGAATCACCCCTGGTTACAAGACTAAACTCCGTTCCTGTTACAACCACTTTCTGGTTCTGGTTATCGGCAACCACGAATTTTCCCTTACCGCTCTTTACCTTGAAGTAAGCCTCTCCCTCCATTCTAACATTTCGGCCAAACCAACCAAACGATTTTTTATAGGAAATCCATGAGCGAGCATTCAAATGTACTACCGATCCATCGGGAAGTGTATGTTCAAGGGTTTGTGCCTGCATCGTTTCAAAACGGTACTCAGTATTCAGGATAAATAAGCTGCCAACCAGCATAAGTATAATTACTGATGCGGCTGCAAGTAACCATTTGTAATGGGGTTGAAAGGTTACAACCCTTGCAGGTTCCGCATGCTTACCTTCAATGGTCTGCATAAGCATGTCCCACGCCTGCTCTTTAGTACGGTTTGATGGAGGAACAGAAATGTTAAACTCAATGGGATTACTATCAAACCTTGAGTCAGTGCTATTTATATTGCTGTCCCTTTTCATATTTTATAGCCAAATTTTTGACGAATAGCTGCCAGTGCTTCGGACATGCGTTTTTCAATTGCCTTAACGCTAAGTCCAAGCCTTGCAGCAATTTCCTCATAGGTTAACCCATCAATTCGGTTCATCAGAAAAACTTCCCTCTGTCCATCAGGTAGCGATGCTAAAACCTCTTGCAATTGCTTATTGAGCTGATCCATTCTGATGCTCTCATCGGCGCTACTGAGATTTGAGGTCAAATCACCTTTAACTGCAACCTGAAAGCTATACACCACCTTAAGGTGCTTATAGTGATTCTTAATTATGTTACCAGCTATGGTGTAAAGTAACGATTTAACCGTATCGTTATTGACCTTGCCGCGCATGTCCCAGAGTTTAAGAAAGGTTTCCTGCACTATGTCGTCCGAAAGGTCAACATCGCCGGTTTTATAGTAGGCAAAATGCCTGATACTCTCGTAGTACTGATCAAAAATACTACGGAACCAACTTAACTCCTCCTTGGTGTAGTTTCCGCTTGGTAGGGTCATTTGAATATCATGGAGTAAAGCAAAAATACATTTTTTTACATTCAATCAGCTGGCCATTTAAATAAAAAAGCAACATCCTTAAATGGATGTTGCTATCGGTATTGACCTTAAAAAATACTAGAAATCGCTATTCATGCTCCAAAGGAATTCCTCATTAGTAGCTGTTTTCACTAGCCTATCGCGCAGGAATTCCATAGCCTCAACCGAGTTCATATCGGTAAGGTAATTGCGGAGAATCCATATCTTCTGTAATATTTCTTTATCAAGCAGCAGATCCTCGCGGCGTGTACTCGATGCCATGATGTCCACAGCAGGGAATACCCTCTTATTCGCTAACTTGCGATCGAGCTGCAGCTCCATGTTACCGGTGCCCTTAAACTCCTCAAATATAACATCGTCCATCTTGCTACCGGTTTCGGTTAAGGCAGTTGCCAGAATGGTTAGCGAACCGCCATTCTCTATATTCCGGGCAGCGCCAAAGAAACGCTTGGGCTTTTGCAATGCATTGGCATCAACCCCACCCGATAGCACCTTGCCGGAGGCAGGCTGTACTGTGTTAAAAGCCCTTGCCAACCTGGTAATTGAATCGAGAAGTATAACCACATCATGGCCACACTCAACAAGGCGTTTGGCTTTTTCCAAAACAATATTGGCCACCCTAACGTGCCTTTCGGCAGGCTCGTCAAAGGTCGATGCTATTACCTCGGCGTTTACGCTACGGGCCATATCGGTTACCTCCTCGGGGCGCTCATCAATCAAAAGAACTATCATGTAAACCTCTGGATGGTTTGCCGCTATTGAGTTGGCAATGTCTTTCAGCAATATGGTTTTACCGGTTTTGGGCTGGGCAACAATTAAACCTCGTTGTCCCTTGCCAATGGGCGCAAACATATCGACAATCCGTGCCGATAATAGGTTCATGCCATTCCCAATCAGCTTAAACTTCTCGTTTGGGAAAAGTGGGGTTAAGTAATCGAACGGAACCCTATCGCGTATAAATTCAGGATCGCGACCATTTATCTCAATTACCTTTATTAATGGGAAATACTTTTCGCCCTCCTTGGGTGGGCGAATGGTGCCAGTAACGGTATCGCCGGTTTTAAGCCCAAAAAGCTTGATTTGCGATTGCGATACGTAAACATCGTCGGGAGAGCTAAGGTAGTTATAGTCCGATGAGCGGAGGAAGCCATACCCATCGGGCATAATCTCAAGAACACCTGTAGTGGCTACAATGCCATCAAAATCGAATCGCTCACTACCGGGGCGCCTTTCCTGGCTAGGAATGGGTTGAGCATTATTTCCCTCCTTTACAGGTTCAACCACTTCGGTAGCCGATGCCCGTGCCTCCTGTTCCGGTTTTTCAGAAACCAAGGCCTCAACTTGAGCCTCTTCGGTAACCATAGGAATTACCGTATCCTCTTCGTCATTGCTTAACAGTATGGTTTCCGAATGTGTTTCGGTATCGAGCTCAGGGAGGATAACGGCCTTTTCGTTAAATTTAATGGTGGTTTTATTGCTTCGTTCCTTTTCTTCGCTTGAACTATTGGTAGGGGTAGCTGAGAACTCCCTTCTAACCTCTTTTGCCCGAATAATCCTTTTACGTTTATTCCTTTCATTTATTGCTTCCTGGCTACTTGTAGCCTCGTCAGGCTTAGCGGCTTGCGGTTCCTCTTTTTTAGGTGCAACCGGTTGGGTTTCTTCCCTCTTTGCTTCTACCTGTTTCTCAGGCTTTCGGAAAGGTTTTCGGTGATCCTTTTTCCGCTCATCGTCAGCTGATAGCGATGCGTTTATTGCTTGTTGATCGAGAATTTTGTAGATTAACTCTTGCTTCTTAAAGTTCTCTACCTTCTTAATATTCAAATTTTTAGCAATTTCCCTTAATTCGGGAAGCAACTTTTTGTTTAGTTCAAGTATATCGTACATAGTTTGTAAAATGGTGTTTTGTGTGAAAATGAAGATGGAAAAAAGTAGTTGAAATTCTAAAACCTTTTGATTTGGATTAGGAAGATTTTCCTGTTTTCGATGATGCAAATTTAGCTTATTGTTTGTAACATGCAAAATAAATTGAGATTTGAATAAAAATTGGAAGAACTAATTACTTGCTTCAAACAACACTTAAAGATAAAATGTTTTGCTTAAACAAAAAAACAGATGATGTAATTTTTGACAACTCATTGAATTTCATTGAATTTTTAGGTAAGTTAAAGGAAAAATCAAAAAAGTTATAGGGTAAAAGCTAGCTCGTGTATCATAGGTACAGAAACAGGTAAGCAATTTATGTTAAACTTAATACTTTCAGCCATGAAAACCCTGAATGCACTTATTGGAAAAAGCCTGAGGTATAGCGCTACAGCAGTTGCGCTGATAATCTCAGCAGTGCTCACAGCACAAGAGGTGGACTACAACCTCGTAAACGGAGTAATTAAGGATGCCAAAACAAAGGAACGAGTAGTATTTGCAACCATTAGTGTGCCCGGCACAACTATTGGAACAGTTGCCAATGCCGATGGCGAATTCACCCTTAAGGTTCCCAAAACTGTAAAATCGAATGTTTTTGAAATAACTCACCTGGGTTACCAGAACACTCAATTCCCAATAGTTAACGGAACTAGTGGCAAGGATAAGGTTTACCTGATTGAACCTGCATCGCTCGAAATTCAATCGGTAGTAATTCGCCCAATGGATGCCAGAAGTATACTGGAAGGTGCCCTTAAGAACATTGACAAGAATTACAGCGATAAACCTGTTAGCTTTACTGCTTTTTACCGGGAATCCATTAAGCAGAGGCGTGAATATATCTCCATTGCCGAAGCCGTTGCTGAAATATACAAGGCTCCTTACCGGTATACCCTTGAAACCGATAAAGTAAAAATTGTAAAGGGACGTAGGGGCGAAAATGTTAAGAAAGCCGACACCCTGATGGTAAAAATGCAAGGAGGGCCACATGTATCGCTTTACCTTGATGTTATAAAGAACCCCGAATTAATTCTCACCCGCGAAGACTTACCCTACTACAACTACGAGGTGGTGGATGTTGTTAAGATTGACAATGAGGCCAACTACGTTATCAGCTTTACACCTAACACCAAACTTGAATATCCACTTTACCAAGGTAAACTGTATATAAATACTGAGAATCTTGCTATAACAATGGCTGAATTCAGCATCGATTTAAGTGAACCCGAAAAGGTAGCCCAGATTTTTGTTCGGAAAAAACCTGCCGGTTTAATTTTTGAACCCATCAGCACAAATTACCTGGTTACATATAAAAAGGTAAACGATAAGTATCACGTTAACTATATGCGTAGCGAGGTTAAATTCCGTGCCGACTGGCGTAAACGGATATTCAAAACCAATTACACCATAATGTCGGAAATGGCAATAACGGAACGGAACTTTGACAATGTTAATAAAATCACATTCAAGGAGTCGTTTAAGCCCAACTTGATACTGGCCGACAGGGTAAACGAGTACTTTGATGAGAATTACTGGGGTTCATACAACACCATTGAGCCCGACGAGTCGATACAATCGGCAATCAGTAAGTTTAACAAGCGGTTCAGGAAGCAGTAAGGATTGGAACTGGGCAGGGGTAAGCCCTGCCCTTTCTTTGCTTTGTTTTATTAATTTTGTATTTGTTCAACTGTTTTGTTTATGGTATTGGCCTCCACTAACCCCAACGAGCCTGACCTTAAAGAGTTCGAGAAAGTATTCCGGAAATACTACGAACCACTTTGCCGCTATGCCTATTCCATTGTACGCGATGCCGATGAGGCCGAGGAAATTGTTCAGGAGTTCTTTTACACCTTTTGGTTAAACCGTAGCCGGATATCTATCAGGCTATCGCTAAAATCCTACCTATACCGGTCCATTCGAAACAGCGCCTTACGTTACCTTCAGCACAAAAATATTGTAGACCAATACCGTACCCAGGATTACGCCCTCAATCATGTTGAATCGCCTGAGCAGGTTATTCAAGAGAATGAGATGGCCGGGATAATTGATAAAACCCTGAAAGGGTTACCTGAACGGACTAGGCAAATATTCTTGCTTAACAGAATTAACGGTTTAAAGTATAAGGAAATTGCCGATTTGCTTAAGATTTCAATTAAGACAGTTGAGGCCGATATGGGAAAGGCCTTGCTTGAACTAAGGTTACAACTTAAACGTGCGGGTTTTTAAAGTAAGTAATGCCTAATGCCAAGAACCATGAATAGTAAAAAATCATACCAAACCCATGTAGCAAAATACCTTAGCAACGAAATGGCTTTGGCTGCTAAAATTTGGTTTTACCTCAAAAACCAAATTAATCCTAAAACAAAACATGAACTAAATACACTTAAAGTTTTTTTTAATTCCATGAAAGTGAACGAAAACAATAAAGATATTGAATTTGATACCGGTAAAGCCTGGCAAAAACTTCAGGAAAGGATAAAAACCGAGTCCTATACCGGGCAAAGCCGCACTGCCTTTATTCCAAACCTCAACTATTTTGCTGTTGCAGCAACAGTGCTGGTTTTGGTAGCACTATCGCTATCGGTATGGTTTTACTACAACCCCAAAACTATCACCCTAGCTAACATGACTCAAAGAAGTACCATTATTCGAACTCTGCCCGATGGTACTCAGATATTTTTAGGGGAAAACACCATTCTGGAATATCCTGTAAGGTTTGCAGGAAAAACTCGCACCGTAAAACTCAGTGGCGAAGCATACTTCAATGTGGCTAAAAATGGTTCAAAACCTTTCATTATAAAAGCCTCGCATGCCGATGTAAAAGTAGTTGGAACCTCGTTTAACCTTAAAACATCCAACAACGAAGTTCACCTGAAAGTAACCGAAGGTAAGGTTAAGATTACCCTTGCCACAAACCAAAAAAGCGCATTGGTGCAGGCAGGCGAGGCTGCCATTGCCAGCAAAAACGATATTGTTACCTACACCCAACCAGCAGGCGAGACCATAAAATCGGCCATGAAGCTTTTGATGTTTCAGGACGAGACATTAGACAATATTGTAAGGGTTATAAACAGTACCTATGGTTCAAACATAAAGGTTTTAGGTGATGACTTAAAAGATATGAGAATTTCTGTTACTTTTGATAACGACATCAGCAGCATTGTGAATATCCTGTCGGTGTCATTTAACCTCAAAGTAACACGTAGCCCCGATGGAACCATTATCATTAGTAAGTAAAAACATAAAAGTAAAACCATTTTGGCATGTATTCCATCGGGTAGTACTTTTTATGCTCATAATTTACGCTGTAAAAGCTAATGCTTACGAACCCGACAGCTTACTACGGCAAAATATTACAATTAGCATAAGGACTACAACCCTGTTTAAAGCACTAAACCAGATAGGCGACAAAGCTGGCTGTTTTTTCATTTATGATAGTCGTGATGTAGAAAGCAACCGGCGTGTAAAGTCAATAGAATGGAGTGACAAACCGCTCAATGACCTACTCAACCAGGTTATTGGTGATACCTTAGTAAAGTACAGGGTTATTGGCAAACATATTTTACTTTATAGACCAAAACTATCCGACACCCTAAAAGCACAATCACAAGACCAAAACATCAAGTATGTTCAGCTTAGCGGTCGTATTTTGGATAAGGAAACGGCACAACCTGTAGCGTTTGCTACTGTTGGGATACCCAGTTTAGCTATTGGGACAATTAGTAACCTCGATGGGGTATTTACCCTTAGAATTCCAAAGCAGTACACCGACTCAAGTATAGCTATATCGCACATTGGTTACATTCAACGCAAAGTGCCAGCTGGGCTTCTTACAGCCAAAACCTTTGAAATTTTTCTTGAACCCAGTTTTATTCCCGTACAGGAAATTTTTATTCGAAACATTGACGCACGAAATACTGTTCGTGAGGCGGTAAATAAACGATCACAAAACTATTTCCAACAGGATATCTACATTACAGCATTCTACCGCGAAGGGGTATTGCGCAATAAAAGGATATTGAGCTACTCTGAGGCCTTTGCCAAAATCTTTAAATCATCGTACAGCTTTGACTCCCGATACGATCAGGTTAAGCTTATACGTTTCAGGAAAATGGAACAGGCCAACAGGCGCGACACCCTCGATGTAAAGCTCCAGGCTGGGATGAAAGCTACCCTTGATGTCGATATCATGAAAAACCTCCCCGACTTTTTAGATCCGGAATTTACGCAGTACTATGACTACACCCGAACCGATATTGTTGTGTACGACAACAAATCGGCTTACGCTATCGGGTTTAAGCAGAAACCCGAAATTACGGACCCCCTTTTTGCCGGCTTACTATATATTGATACTGAAACTTTAACTCTACTTGCCGCTGAGTTTGAGATTAACCCGGACATGGTTCAGAAAACCGCAAGCCAACTCGTGGTAAAGAGAGGGAGAGGAATACGCGTTCAACCCCAAAAGATTAAGTACCTGGTTAAATACCAGCCTCAAGATGGCAAGTGGTATGTAAACCACGTAAGAGGTGAAATTTCCCTAAAGGTGCAAACCCGTTTTTGGCCCTTTGCCAATACTTTCGATCTGTTTTTTGAGTATGTTGCCCTACAGGTGGAGACCCTGGAGGTTAAGCGCTTCCCAAAGCGCGAAACGCTCAAAACAACCGAAGTATTCTCTAACACACAAGCCGAATACGACCCAAGCTTTTGGAATGATCTCAACTACATTGAACCTGAAGAGAGCATTCTAAAGGCATTAGGAAGAATTACCCCAAAAATTGAAATGGTTACCGAACTCTAAAAGTAAAAAACCACTCCCCCGCCAATTAGATTGTATGCCGGATCGGTCAGTCCAATTTCGGCCTCAAGAATAAAACTCATGTTTTTACGTAAACCTATATCAACACCAGCAGGAATCCAGAGCAGAAATTGTGCATCGCCCCCATCGGGGAAGTTAATATCGGTGTCCAAGCCAGTTATTAGCCTAACCCCCTTTGCCAAACCAAAAGTAAGGTTCAATGTACCATCGAGTCCAAAACTCCCAAAGCTATGAGCTCCCCCCGCCAACGAGATATTTTTACTCAGAACAAACTCAACATTAGCTCCAAAGTAATTTTCGGGGCCAAGTACACCGGCAGTGATACCAACATCTATTCCCTTTGTAAGCCCGTAACCACCATGCAGAAAAAGCATGAACTCATTACTCCCATTAATTAGCACTGCTGGTTCAATGCCTACCGAAAAAGTTTTGGGTTTTAGGGTTTGTCCGGTATTAAACACTTGCCCTAACGAAATCATGTTGATGGCAACAAATACAGATATTAAAATGGTCTTTTTCATGGTTATGTGATTTAGAATTTAACTTAAAGAAAGAGAAAAAACGATTTTGGTTTTTACAAATTCGCAATAAATAACCCTTTAAGGATTCCTTCAACAACTTATCTTGAAATGCATATTTGTAACAAAGTTAAATAAAATAAGCTTTTAAAAAACTATGCAGCAAAATATTACTATCTTTCGTCGTTATAGAAAACATTAAGCCATGAACGTAGAAGTTAAAACCACAGCAGGCCAGGCCATGGGGATTGTAGGTATAGTGCTTGCAGTAATCTCACTCATCCTAGCCTTTATACCATGTATCGGATTCGTTGCCTTGCTTCCAGCTGCCCTTGCATTAATTTTCAGTATTATCTCAATTATTCAAGCCACAAATGGTTATGGTTCAAAAGGGCTGGGCATTGGGGCACTCATTGTTTCTGTTCTATCAATTTTCCTAGCAGTAATGTGGCTAACAATAATCAGTGGTGGCTTTTCTGTTCTTAAAGATTTGGATAGGCATCCTGAAAAAATTGAAATATTTGGGAAGGAACTTGAAAAGGAGCTTAACGATGCCAATATTCAGATAAGAATTGAAACCGATAGCATGGTAAAAACACTTAGGCAACTTGAGGGTGAGTCCGATAGCATTAAAGTGATAACCATTAAAAAGAATAAAGCCAATAAGGGCGATGATTCACAGGGTGCCCGAATTACGATTGATACCGATTCTGTTCAAATTAGAATTGAAGCCACTGAAAAAAAGAAAAAGTAACGGTTTTAGCTTTTACAGCATAGCTGCTACTCCTTACCTTAAAGTAAACTCAGCATTTGCGCTGATTTTACTTTTGGTTTTTATTTACTCTCTGGTTTTCAGCCAAAACAACCATCCCATACCTGCAGCACTTACGCAGCTAACGGGGATAGTTCCTCCCAGTAAAGGTTTGTCGGCTGCGTTCTCGCAGATTGTAAGGTTCAACTTTACAAATGCATACATTCTCAACCCTTACGGTTTAAGAGTATTCTCATTTTTCCTAATTCAATTTATACTGCGCGTAGGCTTAATAGTTACAGAGTTAAGGTTTCCTAACTATGTCAAAACATCTACTATAGCTGTTGATATACTAATTTCCCTTACTCTACTTATCTACTGCTTTTACCCGCTAATTGAATTCACCTTTAAAATATTACTTCAGCTTCTCCATTAGTTCTTCAAACGTAAAACCATCGGTTGCCCTAATTCCTTTTGGGGTAAGTTGTAGCTCGCTGCAATCGGCAAAGTAGTCGTGTTGGTAGATATAAATGTACTCACCTTCAAGCGACTCCTTCAAAAATGTTTCCTTTTCCTTCAATGTCACAAGCGGTTCCACGTCGTAACTCATAATCCAGGGTAGAGGAATATGTGAACGGAATGGGAAAAGATCGGCCACAAAAACCAGTTTCCGTCCCCTGTAGCTAATAATCGGGATGATTTGCCCACGGGTATGACCGTTAAAAAACCGAAGTTCTATTCCGGGAATAATTTCCCCTTCAGCTTCAATTAAATTTAATGCACCCAAATCGCGCATAGGAAAAAGGTTTTCGGGTAGGTATGCATCTGCCTCACGCGGATTTGGATTTATTGCCCATTCCCACTGAGCGCGTGACACATGGTAGCGAGCATTTGGGAAAGTCAACTTAAGGTTGCCTTCACTATCACGATAAACTCCTCCTCCGCAATGGTCATAATGCAGGTGGGTTAAAACCACATCGGTGATATCGGTGGGCTTATAGCCCCTTTGGGCAAGCCCATCAATTAAACCCTCGCCGCCAAATGCGTAAACATGACTCATAAACTTTTCATCCTGCTTATTGCCAATGCCATTATCAAAAAGCACCACTCTGCCATTAACCTCAACAACAAGCGATTTCAGGGAAAGCGGGATTAGATTGTTAGCATCTGATGGGTAAACCCTGTTCCACAAAACCTTTGGAACTACACCAAACATGGCGCCACCATCAACCTTGAAGTTTGTAATATTAAAAAGCGACAGCTTCATGATATACTTTTTTTATGTGTGATACAAATTATTTATGCCCAGTTAACATAACATTTAGGGATACAACTTTGTTCTTTTAAAAATAGATAACCCAATTCGGTTATTATTGATTAACTTTGCAGCAAATTTAATGGTAAAATGAAGAATACCGACAAGTGTTCGTTTTGTGGTCGTCCGCGTAGGGAGGTTAACCTGCTAATTGCAGGGCTCGATGGGTTTATTTGCGACCTATGCTCTGAACAAGCACACCTTATAGTTAAGGAAGAGCTTAAAAAGAAAGGCGAGTTTAAGCTTCAGAAAAATAAGTTACTCAAACCTCTTGAAATAAAGAAATTTCTTGACCAGTATGTAATTGGACAGGATGAGGCAAAAAAATTTCTATCGGTAGCCGTTTACAATCATTACAAGAGGCTCCTCCAGGCCGACGGGGGCGATGATGTAGAGATTGAGAAATCAAACATTCTTCTGGTTGGCGAAACCGGAACAGGGAAAACCCTTTTAGCCCGAACCATTGCCCGAATGCTCCATGTCCCCTTTACCATTGTTGATGCAACCGTGCTTACCGAAGCCGGCTATGTAGGCGAGGATGTGGAAAGCATCCTTACAAGGCTTTTACAGGTAGCTGATTATAACGTTGAGGCAGCCGAAAAGGGAATTGTGTTTATTGACGAGATTGATAAGATTGCCCGTAAGGGCGATAATCCCTCAATAACCCGCGATGTTTCAGGCGAGGGTGTTCAGCAAGCTCTACTTAAACTGCTTGAAGGCTCAATTGTAAATGTCCCCCCCCAAGGCGGACGAAAGCATCCTGAGCAGAAGATGATTGCCGTTGATACTAAGAATATCCTATTCATCTGCGGTGGTGCATTTGAGGGCATACAGAAAAAGATAGCCCAAAGGCTGAACACCACGGTTGTTGGATATGGTGCAAGCAAAACCCGCGAGGTTATTGATAAGGATAACCTCCTTCAATACATTGCCCCGCAAGACCTAAGAGCCTTTGGCCTAATACCCGAAATAATAGGACGTTTACCCGTAATCACATACCTAAACCCCCTCGATCGCAAGGCTTTGCGCGACATTCTTACCGAACCAAAGAACGCCATTATCAAACAGTATATCAAACTTTTTGATTACGATGGCATTCACCTTAAGTTCGACGACGAAGTTCTCGATTACATTGTGGATAAGGCTGTTGAGTTTAAGCTGGGCGCCCGTGGCCTACGGTCAATTTGCGAAGCTATTATGATAGATGCGATGTTTGAACTCCCAACCAGCGAACAAAAGGAGATGGTTGTTACCCTAGAATACGCCCAGAATAAGTTGGAAAAATCCAACCTTAAAAGGTTAAAAGCAGCTTAATGCTTAATCCTAACATACTCCTCAAAGGTGTAGCCCGGCCCCGTGGTCGGGTTTCCTTTTTCGGAGTTAACCAGTTGCCATTCATTAATGTCGATATCGGGGAAGAATGTATCGCCCTCGTATTTATCGTGCACCCGGGTAATGTATAGCTTAGTTGCCATAGGCAAGGCCTGACGATAAATCTCACCTCCCCCAATTATAAAAACTTCGTTTTCGGATTTTGTCATTTCCAAAGCATTGGCAATAGAGCTGGCCACCTCTGCTCCAGCAACAGCAAAACTGGGGTTTCTGGAAATCACTATATTCCTTCGGTTGGGTAGCGGTTTACCTATACTCTCATAGGTCTTTCGCCCCATAATCACACTGTGACCCGATGTGATCCTTTTAAATCGTTTCAAGTCATCGGGGATATGCCAGAGCAACTCATTCCCTCCGCCAATAACGCCGTTCTCAGCAATTGCAACTATAATTGATATCTCCATAGGTTTATCCATGAGCTACACAGCAATATCGCCCTTTATATGTGGGTGCGGATTATAATCCTCCAGCTTGAAATCAGTATACTTAAAATCAAAAATCGATTTAACCTCAGGGTTTATTACCATACGTGGTAACTTTCGGGGTTCACGGGTCAGCTGTAGCTTAACCTGTTCAATATGGTTAAGGTAGATATGAGTATCGCCAAGGGTGTGAACAAACTCACCTGGTTCATACCCGCAAATCTGGGCCATCATCATGGTTAGCAGGGCATAGGAAGCTATATTAAAAGGAACGCCAAGGAACACATCGGCGCTGCGCTGGTAAAGCTGACACGAAAGTTTGCCGTTGGCAACATAGAACTGGAATAGAACATGACAGGGCGGTAAGGCCATATTCTCAATTTCACCTACATTCCATGCCGATACGATATGGCGCCGTGAATCGGGGTTATTTTTGAGGGAATCAACCACCCTACTTATCTGGTCAATATGCCTTCCATCGGCTGTTGGCCAGCTTCGCCACTGGTAGCCATAAACCGGGCCCAACTCGCCGTTGGCATCGGCCCACTCATCCCATATGGTTACTCCATTCTCGTTCAGGTACCGGATGTTGGTTTCCCCTTTGAGGAACCATAAAAGCTCATGGATTATCGATTTCAGGTGAAGCTTTTTGGTGGTAAGCAACGGAAAGCCCTCCTGCAAATCGAATCGCATCTGGTAACCAAAAACACTAATGGTTCCTGTTCCAGTTCGATCGTCTTTACGTACACCATGCTTAAGGATGTGATCGAGCAGATTAAGGTATTGAACCATGACCAAACATTTTTCTGCTCAAAAATATAAAAGAAAAACGAAGCGAGCGTGAACTGTTGATATCAAATGAAAACTTCTCCTTTTGCAGATAGATACCACCTACGAGCCCACACTGCCAGGGCAGCAATTATCAGTCTAATGCCTAGCATCCATGGAATTGAAACACCAATGGCTGCAAACAGGAGTAAATCCTCCAGGTTTGAGTGCGAAATGGCAATGTGGTAGTTAAGCAAATCGGCTTCAGGCTTTCTAATTCTTCCCTGGCTAACCTCATCGAGCATAACAGCTGAACCGTAGGCAAGCCCTAATGTGTTTGCAATAATCCACAGGAACGATGTTGATTGAGGCAGGCCAAGTAATTTTATTATGGGCGACATTGGAGCAGTTAAAACCTTTATGAGATTGAATTCCCTGAGCACCTCCTGCAATACCATTAACAGGAAAATTAGAACGATAATCTTAAAAATCATTCTAAATGCAGAGAACAGCCATCCCTGCAGGTGAGCAAATAGACTTAAAGTTTGGTCATGATTGGCAGGGTGTCCAAAAACCTGATCTAAAGGTGGAAGAGTAAGGTTTAGCATAAGGGCAGCTAAAAAAGCCATACCTAATCGTAAAGCAACCATATGCCATGCTTTTGAGCCGGTTTTCGACTGCACAGTGGTTTCAACAATTAGATTGTGAGCTATGAGGCTCATAACGGCAATAATGGTAACCTCACGTAGTGTTAAGGTTAACTGCGATAATACTGCTATTACTGAGTAGATATTCAGGAAAACCCCAGTTACAAAGGCTATGGCCGCCTCGCCCCGTAAACCAATCAACTTGAATGCCGGGGTTAAAAAAACGCTAATTGCATTTAGCAATCCAAAGTAACTCAAAACACTTACCAGTAACGATACGGGCAATGTAATCTTAAGTATCCAAAACGAAGTTTTTAGTGCTTTTGGGAAAGCTCTCTTGAGACATCCCAAAATTCTTTCGGAAAAAGAACCAATTAAAAACCTTAAGATAGCTGCAATGGCCAAAAGTATGCTTCGCATATCAATAACTATTGTTGCTATGATGCAGAACCTATGCAAAGGTTTAAAAAAGAATAAGCCCGGTTATCCCGGGCTTAGTGCGGATAGAGGGACTCGAACCCCCACGCCTTTCGGCACTAGATCCTAAGTCTAGCGCGGCTACCAATTACGCCATATCCGCAAAATTTCGGTGCAAAGTTATAAAGTATTTTTAAAATACCAATAACCTTAAATTATTTTGGATAATTATTTCCTAAGCTCAAAGTTTTGCCCCAGGTATAGCTTACGAACCTGTTCATCATCGGCAAGTTCTTCGGCAGTACCAGCTTTAAGTATTTCGCCATCGTAAAGTAGGTAAGCCCTATCGGTAATGGATAGTGTTTCATGGACATTATGGTCAGTGATAAGAATGCCGATATTCCTATCCTTGAGGTGGGCAACAATGTTCTGAATATCCTCCACGGCAATGGGATCAACCCCGGCAAAGGGCTCATCGAGCAGGATGAACTTGGGGTCAAGGGCAAGCGCACGGGCTATTTCGGTTCTACGTCGCTCACCACCTGAAAGCTGTATACCTAAACTTTTCCGAATTTTTTGTAGGCCAAACTCATTGAGCAACGACTCCAACTTCTCGTGCTGGTATTCCTTACTGAAGTTAGTCATCTCCAGTACGGCCTTAATGTTATCCTCAACGCTTAGCTGCCTAAAAACAGAAGCTTCCTGTGCAAGATAGCCAATACCGCGTTGTGCGCGACGGAACACCGGTTCGTCGGTTATCTCAACATCATCAAGGAAAATCCTGCCGGAGTTTGGCTTAATGAGACCAACAATCATATAGAAAGTTGTGGTTTTACCTGCCCCATTAGGGCCAAGCAACCCTACAATCTCCCCTTGACTTACCTCAACGCTTGCACCTTTAACAACAGTACGAGTCTTGTATCGCTTAACCAGTGTATCAGTATAGAGCCGCATAGTACAGTTAGCTATTCAATTTGTGCGTAAAAGTAACTATTTTATTTTACTCAAAGTATACCTTAATCTTTTTTAAATCGTACGGTATCCATATACTCTTCCAAAATCCGGTTCTAACTTTCAACTATGGCATAAAAATTGTAAAAATGCGATTAGAAATTTTTACGTAACTTTGCATAAGAAATTCTCAAAAATGATAAACCCTCCAAAACATACACCCCGGTGGATAGTGTTTTTAATCGATTTGGTTATATGCTTATTTTCCATAACCTTTTCGTTTTTTGTCAGGTTTGAGTTTTCTATTTCAGAGGAATACAGAATACTGCTAAAATCGGTTATCCCTTTAGTTCTTTTTATCAGAGCGGTTCACTTTTTATCGTTCCGTACCTTTGCAGGCCTTATTCGCTACACTAGTACCAAGGATGCCGAAAGAATTTTTGTTGTAACAAGCGTAAGTACTTTCGTACTTTTTGTCATCAACTTCATCAACTTTTTTATTAGCAGCCGTTTTATCATTCCAAACTCCATTTTACTGATTGATTACTTTTTGACCATAATACTAATGGTTGGGTCAAGACTTTTCTACAAAACACTTTACTATACCATCAGAAACTCTGACCTAAATAGTGAAAAGATACTAATAGTTGGGGTTGAACAATTTGCTGCGGCTGTTAAGCGCGCTATCGACAGGGAAAGCCTTTCAGGTATTCAAATAGTTGGGTTTATTGACCCATACAACAAGCAGGAAGGGAATAAGATAGAAAACATTGAGATATACAATATCGGCAAAATTGAGTACCTAATCCAGAAGCACGACGTTACCAAGGTTATTCTTGCAACCAAAAATCTTGATCCAAACCGAAAAAACAAGATTATTGAAAAGTGTTTAAACCTAAACGTTAGCGTTCAAACCATCCCCGATGCAAATGCATGGATTAACGGGGAGCTCAATGTAAAGCAGATTAAAAATATTAAAATTGAGGATTTACTTGAAAGGCCACCCATTGTCCTTGACAAAAAGCGAATACAGGACTACATTAAGGGTAAAGTGGTCTTGGTAACAGGTGCTGCCGGATCAATTGGTAGCGAGATGGTACGGCAAATCACCAAGTTTCGTCCCAACAAGATCATTCTTTTCGATGTGGCCGAAACACCCCTATACGAATTGGAACTTGAGCTGAAGGAAACTTTTCAGTTTTTCGACTTTGAAACTGTTATTGGAAGTGTTACAAACGAGTACAGGGTGAACAGGCTGTTTGAGGCATTTAAGCCACAAGTGGTTTTCCATGCTGCTGCCTACAAGCATGTTCCCATGATGGAGAATAACCCTACCGAAGCAGTGTTTAACAACGTTTTGGGAACAAAACTAGTTGCCGATATCGCCGTTAAATTTCACGTTGAGAAATTTGTAATGATTTCCACCGATAAAGCGGTAAACCCTACCAATGTGATGGGTGCAAGCAAACGTATAGCCGAGATCTACACCCAAACGCTGAACTATACTTCCCAAACAAAGTTTATTACTACCCGTTTTGGAAATGTTTTGGGTTCAAACGGATCGGTCATTCCACGCTTCAAGAAGCAAATTGAGAATGGGGGGCCAATTACCATTACACACCCGGACATTATCAGGTACTTCATGACCATCCCAGAGGCTTGTCAGCTTGTTCTTGAAGCGGGGGCAATGGGGCAAGGCGGCGAAATATTCATTTTCGACATGGGCAAGCCAGTAAAGATTCTCGATCTGGCCAAGAAGATGATTAAGCTCTCAGGACTTACTTATGGTAAGGATATTCAAATCAGCTTTACCGGACTTAGACCCGGGGAAAAACTATATGAGGAACTACTTAACAACAAGGAAAACACCATCCCTACCTACCATCCTAAGATTATGATTGCTAAAGTTAACGAGTATAAGCAGGAAGAGGTGATGCCCAAAATAATGGAATTAGTAAACACTCTTCCAAGCCACAATAATTTTAGGATAGTAAGTATAATGAAGGATATTGTCCCCGAATTTATCAGCCGTAACTCGGTTTACGAAGATATCGACCAGCAAAAAAAGTACAGAAATGAGCAGCAATCCAAAACTGCATAAATTTTTCCACCGTACACCCATCCAAATCAGGTTTAACGATATCGATCAGCTTTCACACGTAACCAACTCGGTTTACCAGCAGTACTTTGACCTGGGCAGGTTGAAATATTTTACTGAGGTTCTACAGGAAAAAATGAACTGGGAGATAGAGGGGCTGGTACTAGCGAGTATCACCATCGATTACCTTATTCCCATACGCATGTGGGATAATATTGAGGTATTAAGTAAGGTTTATGAAATTGGCAACAAAAGCCTAAAAATGCGGCAGGAGATTTTTAACAACACTACCGGTGAAGTGGCCGCAGTTAGCAAAGCTGTAATGGTTTGTTTCAGCAACGCGGCCGGCAAATCCATTCCCATCCCGCACCGTTGGAGAGAGTTAATATTAAACTTTGAGAAAGATTTACAGCTATAGGTTTAAATCAATCAACCCTTCAGGAAGTTCCATTTCAAGCAGCTTAGCCGAAGTATCAACCTCCACAATCAGTTCGTCAGCTGCTGGGATCAGTACATGTTTACCATCAGGAGTAACCAGCTCAAATGTTGCATTCATTGAGTACTCTGTGTAATCGACTATTACTCCAACCTCCGATTTATCGGTATTCAGCACTTTGTATCCAACTAAATCGGAAAGGTAAACTTCGTCCTCCAGCTCTATACTGGTGGAAGGGATTAACATTTTAATACCGTAAAGTTCCTGCGCTTGGTCAATAGAGTCCACATCATCGAACTTTACAATTGCTTTTTCAGGGTTTTGGAAACGAATACGGGTAATAAAAAAAGGAACCGGTATTCCTTCAATTTCAAGAAATACCGATTCCAATTCTTCGGGGTTGAACTCAACCGATGAGTTTAAACTCACCGCCAGTTCACCGTTAATGCCATGTGTTCTTTGGATATATCCAATCTCAACGAAACCGGCATCCCCCATGCACCTTAAGCCTCAGCGTTTTCGGTTTCCTCCGAAGTTGACTCTGCTTGAGAATCGGCTTCTTTGGCAGCCATTTCGGCGCGCTTCTTGGCTATTTCCTGAGCGCGAGCATCACGAACCTTCGATTCGGCTTCCATGCGTTTCTTCATCTCCTCGGCTTCGCCCTTGGCCAATGAATCAATCTTAGCCTTAATCTTAGCTTCCTTTTGGCTTACCCAATCCTGGAATTTAGCCTCAGCTTGCTCGGGGGTAAGAGCACCCTTTTTAACACCCTCAAGAAGGTGTTTCTTTAGCATTACACCTTTGTACGATAGGATAGCCCTACAGGTGTCAGTAGGTTGAGCGCCTTTTTGCAGCCAGTCCAATGCCCTATCAAAATTTAATTCAATAGTAGCAGGATTTGTAAGGGGATTGTATGAACCAATCCTCTCAATGAATCTGCCATCTCGTGGCGCCCTGCTATCCGCCACCACAATGTGGTAGAAAGGTCTTTTCTTCCTTCCCTGGCGGCTTAGTCTGATTTTTACAGGCATACTTTACGCTTTTAGTTAAACCTACTATTTTACTTTAGCGGCGCAAAGATATACTTTTTTTTACGATTTGGAACTCAGAAAATTGCTTTATTCTTATTTTGATATAAATTTTTGACAATTGCTATTTGAAAAAAAATATTAACCTTTGCAGGGTACGGGTTTGTTAAAAAACACTAAACCTACCAAGCATGAAAAGAATATCAACCATTACGCTAAAGCTGTTAGTTTTCTTATTGGTAATACTGCTATCATCGTTTGCAAACGCTGAAACCATTGCCAAAAAGATAAAAACCATCCCACAAGGTAGCGATTCAGCTTTTATTACCAAAACACTTGGCACACCAACCGAAATACAGGTGGTTTTCAGGTATTTCTACCAAGGGAATCAGGCCGTTTTTATTGACAGCGTTATAAGGGATATTCGGCTAGCTGAACCGCATAAAAAACTAAAAATTAAGCTGAAAAGGCAACTTAAAGCCGAACAGAAAAAGGAAACTCCCATATCATCGCTCAGGATTGGAATGAATATTTCTGAAGCGCTGGAGCGCGCAGGTGAGCCCGATAGTATAGTAAAAGGAGAGGATTGGTACTACACCAACAGGCATCGTATTGAAATGGCCAACGGAAAAGTTATTAAAACTGAGGTTCACCTAAAAGCCACACTTGAGACACTTGATTGGATATGGCTCAACTTTACAAAGGGTGGTTTGCTTTTTATGAACATCACCCTGGCTTTAATAATGTTTGGCATCGCCCTTCAAATCAAGATTGAGCATTTTAAGCTGTTGCTGGTTAGTCCTAAACCTGTTATTCTCGGTTTCCTTTCACAGTTCCTTGCTTTACCTTTGTTTACATTTCTACTAGTATTAATAATTCAACCAACACCAAGCGTTGCAATGGGTATGATACTTGTTGCAGCTTGCCCGGGAGGAAATATATCTAACTTCATTTCATCGTTGGCAAAGGGAAACGTGGCACTGTCAATTACTTTGACGGCCATTGCCACCCTTGCGGCAATATTTATGACACCCTTCAACTTTGCCTTTTGGGGAAAACTTTACTCAGCGGCCTCAAACCTGGTAATACCCATTGAGATTGATGCTTGGGAAATGATTAGAACCGTTCTGATACTGCTTGGAATACCGGTTATTCTTGGTATCGCCTTTGCCCGGTTCTTCCCAAATACTGCGGAGCGCATTTCAAAACCTTTTAAGATTTTTTCCATTGTGGCATTTTTGGGTTTTGTTGTTGCCGCGCTGGCTGCTAACTTTGGGTACTTCCTGAAATATATCCATCTAATTGCGCTAATTGTTCTTGTACACAATGGATTGGGGTTACTAGTAGGTTATACTATCCCAAGCATTTTTAAGCTTAGCAAGCAAGACCGAAGAACTATAGCAATTGAAACCGGTATTCAGAATTCAGGTCTTGGACTTGTGCTAATCTTTAACCCCAACCTATTCGATGGACTTGGCGGAATGGCCTTTATCGCTGCCTTTTGGGGTATATGGCACATAGTATCGGGACTTGGGATTGCCTATTACTGGTCAAGAAAACCCCTCTAAATGTATTTTTGTTTTTAATCCAACATAACTATGCCCACCAATCGTGAACGAATTGAGGAATGGTCAAAAGCATACTGGCTTTTAAGGTTTTACCAAAACTTTTTGTTTAAGCTTTACTTTAAAACCGAGATTGTTGGCATGGAAAAGCTTCCGCCTAATACTACCTTTATTTTTGCCCCCAACCACCAAAATGCGCTAATTGATGCGCTTGCCATGCTAACCCTTAAACATAGCTGGCAGCCCATTTTCCTTGCCCGTGCCGATATTTTTAAGAAACCGCTGGTATCAAAAATACTTACCTTTCTAAAAATCATGCCCGTTTACCGCATTCGCGATGGTTTTGAGAACCTCTCACTTAACGATAGTATTTTCCTAAAAACCATGGATATAATCCGTAAAGGAAATGGTCTTGTAATTCTCCCCGAGGGTAACCATGCTGGTTTCAAAATGCTACGACCACTAAAGAAGGGTATTGCCCGCATTGCCCTTCAAACCGAGGATGCTTCCGATGGCTCACTTAACATTCATATTGTCCCTGTTGGGCTGGACTACTCAAACTATGTTAGGTATAGGAGCAAATTGCTCATTCGGATTGGTGAACCTTTCCCTGTTAAGAAATACCTTGACCTTTACAGGCAAAACAAAGCACTTGCCTATAACGCCCTGATTGATGAACTATCAGAACGCATTAAAGCGGAAATGATTCATATTGAAGATGAACAGAACTATTATGAGTACCTTTTCCTAACCCAGCTTTTCCCAAAAAGATTTATCAAGGAGAACAAACTACCCAATACTCTAAACCAGGCATTTGAAATAAGCAAAAGGTTGATTTCCAAACTCGACAGCCTAAAGGAATCGGACAGGAGTACCTTCGATGGGATTATTCAGCTAACCCATGAGCTGAGGGATCGAATTTCAGCCAACCGGATTAAACTCCAAGCATTGCCGCTAAAGGTAAGTAAAGCTTTTAACCTGCTTTGGATGGTTCCGCTTTTTATCGTATTGTCGCCTTTGGCCATTTTTGGTTTCATCAACCATATCATACCTATAATTATTCCCTACCAGTTAAGTAAGAAATTTGAGGACGTTCAGTTCCATAGCTCAGTTCGCCATGCTGCGGGCTTGCTGTTATTGCCACTTGCATACCTAATCCAAACAGTAATTGTTGGACTGATTCTAAAAAGCTTAGCAATGGCATTGCTTTACCTTGTTTTACTACCTCCCACAGCAGTTATTCTTTACTACTGGCGTAAGTTGTTCTATAAGATTAGAGGATTAACCAGTATTTTGATTTTTGCGATGAGGAATAGAAATGAGTTTGAACTCATCAATAACCATTTCAACAGGTTAATGAATGATATTAAGTCGATATTTTAATTCGGAATATCTTGTTCTGTAATCATTATACCCATTCAACGTCAGGTTTTGCTGTAATACCATTACATTTGAAAATGAATGTAACTATTCTTATTTTTGCACGATGAAATATTAACCCGATGCTTAAGGCCCTAATTGTTGACGATGAGATTGCCTCGTTACGTACGCTTGAGCTGCTCCTAGGACATTTTGAGCAGCATATTGAGATTATTGGGGTTGCTCATTCTGCCAGTGAAGGTATCGATAAGGTAACCAAATATGATCCCGATATCGTTTTCCTCGACATCGAAATGCCGGGAGGTAGCGGCTTCGATTTCCTTGAGGGTTGTCCTCACCGGAACTTTGATGTTATCTTTATAACCGCATACAATAACTACGCCATCAAGGCCTTTAAGTATAGCGCTATCGTTTTTTTACTAAAGCCAATTGAGGTTGATGAACTCCACGAAGCGTTGGAAAAGGTTATCCGTCGGCGTTACTCAAACTTTGATGGCCGTAACAAGTATTTCGCCCTCTTTGAGAATATCAAGGAGATTATTCCCCAAAAGTTGGTGGTTTCAACAAATGACAAGTACGAGTGCCTTGATGTTGGCGAAATTGTTTTTGTTGAGAGTGTTCCTAACGGAACCCAAATCAAGCTGGTAAATGGCACCCATTTTCTGGCCAACAACCCTTTTGGCGACATTTGCACTTTGCTTGAGGAACGTAATTTTAGCTTCATCAACCCAAACTGCCTCATTAACCTTGGAATGATCCGCAAGATTTCAAATAAGCCAGAAAGTAATATAGAGCTGAAAAACCACGAGCTAATTACCGTAAGGGGCGAGTATCTGGAACGATTGAATCATCAGCTCGAGAATATTTCAAAATAAGCTGCTGTTTTGGGTAGAATTGTTGCACTTGATATCGGTCGTAAGCGAACGGGCATAGCCATGACCGATCCGTTGCGAATTATTGCATCGCCGCTGGAAACCATACCCACCCATAAGGTAATCGATTATCTTACTGAACTTTTTCTGAAGGAAAACATCGACATACTGGTAGTGGGCAATCCCCGCCAAATGAACAATACCCCTTCCGAAGCTGTTAACTACATAAAGCCCGTTATTAACGCCATCAAAAAGAGGTTCCCCGAAATGCCCATTGAACTTGTGGACGAAAGGTTTACCTCCAAAATGGCCTTGCAGGCCATGATTGATGGTGGCATGAAAAAGAAGGACAGGCGGGAAAAGAGCAATGTAGATAAAATCAGCGCTGCCATTATCCTGCAAAGCTACATGGAGGGATTAAAATATAAGTAGTAATTTTACGCGTTAATTAGGACAGATGATACGAACAGTTTACGTTTACGGATCGCCAGTATTGCGCAAGGTGGCTCAGAATATAACACCCGATTACCCCAAACTCGATGCACTTATAGCTGACATGTTCGAAACCATGGAGCAATCCGATGGTATTGGTTTGGCTGCCCCCCAAATTGGCCTTTCCATTAGGCTTTTTGTTGTTGATGGCACTCCCCTTGCCGACGATGACCCAACCCTTAAGGATTTCCGCAAGGTCTTTATAAACGCCCAGATTACTGAACGGTTTGGCGAGAAAGTAATTTATAACGAAGGTTGCTTAAGCCTGCCTGGCTTACATGAGGATGTTGAACGGGAGTCGAAAATTCGCATTCGTTACCACGACGAGAAGTTTGTGGAGCACGAGGAAGTGTATGAGGGCATGGCTGCCCGCATCATCCAGCATGAGTACGACCACCTGGATGGTATACTCTTTACCGACCGTGTATCGCCCATCCGCAAGCAGCTGCTCCGCTCAAAGCTCAATGCCATAGCCAAGGGCAAGTATAGCGCAAGCTACAAGTGCCGAATTGGTTAAATGGTACCTGGGTTTTTATTCTGCTAAATACTTCTTTGCAGCTAAAACTCTTATCGTATCCCTTTGAGAGTTTGAAAATTCAAATTTTGTTCAGCTAACAAAAGAAACGCTCTTTTGTTAACCTGTTCCCCGATATATTGGGATAAACTTTGCCGAGGAATCGCATATTTAGTGTACCGTGTTCCGTGTGCAGTGTACAGTGGGGGTGATGTTTAAGGATAAAGGATAAAGGATAAAGGATAAAGGATAAAGGATAAAAATTTAAAATTTCAGATTTCAGATTCATGACTGAAGGTGGTTTCTTAAGCCAACAACCATCAACTAAATTGTTATCACAGAGTTACACAGTGTAACACGGTGTTACACTGAATGGCATTCACGAACAACGATTCACGAGCAACGAACAACCTCTCCAGCCCCGTAGGGACTAAACATTTGTAACCCAATGGCTACTCCCATATGTTCAGCGATGCACGCATTTACATTCCAAAGAGCATCACTGAAACGTTGCATCGCAACAGAAAAGTATGGCCAAGAGCAATTGCCAAAAAACCAATCAAAAGAGATGCTTCGGCTAGCTCAGCATGTCAATCGTCTCATGAACTGAGCAACAACAAGTGTCACAGAGTTACACAGTGTAACACGGTGTTACACTGAATGGCATTCACGAACAACGATTCACGAGCAACGAACAACGTTTCCAGCCCCGTAGGGGCTAACCATTTGTAACTCCATGGCCACTCCCGCATTAATTGCGATGCACGCTATGGCATTCCAAAGATCGACTCTGAAACGTTGCATCGCAAAAGAAAAGCATGGCTAAGAGCAATTGCCGAAAAAACATCAAGAATTAAAGGTTAAGAGATGCTTCGACAAAGTCTATCCCGATAAATCGGGACTCAGCATGACAATCGTCTCATGAACTAATCAACAGCAAGTATCACATTGTAACTCGAAATTACACAGAGTCTAAACTGTGTTTCATATTGTAAATCCGTCAAATCTGCGTCATCTGTGTTCCATCTCAATTCACGAGCAACGAACAATCTCTCCTGCCCCGTAGGGGCTAAACATTTGTAACCCAATGGCTACTCACATATATAGAGCGATGCACGCATTTACATTCCAAAGAGCATCACTGAAACGTTGCATCGCAACAGAAAAGTATGGCCAAGAGCAATTGCCAAAAAACCAATCAAAAGGTATAAAGGTAATGAAAGTAAAAGAGATGCTTCGAAGAGCTCAGCATGACAAAGGGGACGTGGATGTCAAAAGTATTGTCGTTCCGAGCTAGTCGAGGAATCTCATTTAAAAAAGGGAATAAAGGTTCAAAGAGATGCTTCGGCTAGCTCAGCATGACAGATAGATGTTTCGTCGGAATCCATCCCGAACAAACGAGACAAAACATTAAAAATATCCTAAATTAAACAGTATTAATTCCTGAGTTATCAATGAAGGGCTCCCTCATACTTAAGTGGAGCCTTACTTTAGGACTAGACAATAATAAACCTACTATACCCTAAACACTAAAACTAACCACTTCAGCTTCAGTTCAATCAAAAATTTTTCTTTAAGCTATCCCTTGCTAATTAAATAATTAGTTGTATTTTTGCGTCCCGCTTATTATCAAATTAAAGGATCACAAAAAAGTTGGTATTAACCTAAAAATTAGGAGATTGCAGTGAATACGCAAAGTTACAAAACGGTAATGGCAAACGATGCCACCGTTAAAAAGGAGTGGGTTGTGATTGATGCTACTGACCAGGTGCTAGGTCGCCTATCGAGCCAAGTGGCAAAAATCCTAAGGGGGAAACACAAACCCAGCTACACCCCACACGTTGATTGTGGTGATAATGTAATTATCATCAATGCCGACAAGGTTCGTTTAACCGGTCGTAAGTTAACCGATAAGGAGTATGTACGCCACACCGGATACCCTGGTGGTCAGCGTTTCTCAACCCCTAAGGAAATGCTTCATCGCAAGCCCATTTGGGTTATTGAGCACGCTGTAAAGGGCATGCTGCCTAAGAACAGGCTTGGCGCCGAGATGTTCCGCAACCTTTACGTTTATGCTGGTTCCGAGCATCCGCACGAGGCACAACAACCAAAGAAAATTGAATTAAGCAACATTAAATAAGTTAACTTATGCAGGTTTATAACGGATTAGGTAGAAGAAAATCGGCTGTTGCCCGTGTTTACCTTCGCGAAGGTAAAGGCAACATCACCATAAATGGCCGCGACCTCAAGGAGTATTTCAGCTCAGAGCTGCTCCACTACGTGGTAAAGCAGCCTCTAATGGTACTTAACGCCACCGAAGGTTTTGACATTAAGGCAACCCTCGATGGTGGTGGTATAACCGGTCAGGCTGAGGCTCTTAGGCTTGGTATTGCCCGCGCACTTGTTGAGTACAACGAGGCAAACAGGGCTGTTATGCGCGCCAACGGTTTCTTAACCCGCGATCCTCGTGAGGTTGAACGTAAGAAACCCGGTAGGCCAAAAGCCAGAAAGAGATTCCAGTTCAGCAAACGTTAATGCTATCAATTGTTTAACAAACTATTTATTAACCATTTGGCAGGCAGTTTAGTAATAAATTGCCCAGACTCCCGAAAGGGACTACTGAGCGATTGCCAAAAAATCTAAACAAACAAAAAATGTCAAGAACAAATTTTCAGGAACTGCTCGAAGCAGGTGTGCACTTTGGTCACTTAAAGCGCAAGTGGAACGCAAAAATGGCTCCTTACATCTTTATGGAGAAAAACGGTATCCACATTATCGACCTGCACAAAACAGTAGTAAAAATCGATGAAGCTGCCGCTGCAGTAAAGCAAATCGCCAAATCGGGTCGTAAGATCCTTTTTGTTGCCACCAAAAAACAGGCAAAGGACATTGTTGCCGAACGTATCAAGGCTATTAACATGCCTTACGTTACTGAGCGTTGGCCTGGTGGTATGCTCACCAACTTTCCCACCATCCGCAAAGCCGTTAAAAAGATGAACAGCATCGATAAGATGATGACCGACGGCACTTTCGACACCCTTTCAAAGCGTGAAAAGCTCCAAATTCAACGCCAACGCGCCAAGCTGGAAAAGAACCTTGGTTCAATTGCCAACCTCAACCGCTTACCAGCAGCCCTTTTTGTGGTTGACGTTCAAAAGGAATACATCGCCGTTCGTGAAGCTAACAGGCTTAACATTCCGGTTATCGCAATGGTTGATACCTGCTGTGATCCTACTCCAATCGATTTTGTGATACCCGCTAACGACGATGCATCCAAATCTATCGCCCTGATTGTTGACATCATGGCTAAAGCCATTCAGGAAGGGCTAGAGGAACGTAAGGCTGAAAAGGATAAGGAACCTGCCGCTGCCGAAAAAGAGGAGGGCGTAAAAACCCGCGCTCGCAAGGCAAAAAAGGCTGCCGATGTAGTTGAAGAGCCCGAAGATGAGGATGAAGCCGACGAGGTTGAAGAGGTTGAAAAACCCACTGCCACTATCGTTGACGATGAGATTGACGAAGAATAACAACTTAGACCCTAAAAAAACTAAATACCATGGCTGAAATTACAGCTGCTGATGTAGCAAAACTTCGTAAACTTACCGGAGCAGGCATGATGGACTGCAAGAATGCTCTGGTTGAAGCTAACGGCGATATGGAACGCGCCATTGAACTTATCCGCGAACGCGGTAAGGCCATTGCCAACAAACGTGCCGACCGTGAAGCCGGCGAAGGCGCTGCCCTTTCAAAGGTTAACCAGGCCGGTACCCGCGGTGCCATGATTGTTCTTAACTGCGAAACCGACTTTGTTGCTAAGAATGCCGATTTCCTTGGCGTAGCCAATAAAATACTTGACCATGCCCTGAATACAGCACCTGCCAACCTCGACGCGCTCAAGGAATCGAGCCTCGATGGCCGCAAGGTAGCCGATTTTGTTGCCGAGTTCTCCGGTATTACCGGCGAAAAGGTTGAACTATCGTACTATGAGCAGGTTGAAGCACCCATGGTGGTTTCATACATCCACATGGGCAACAAGCTGGCTACTTTGGTAGGCTTCAGCAAAGCAATCGATATCCAGGCCGCTAAGGATGTTGCCATGCAGGTTGCCGCCATGAGCCCTGTGGCTATTGACAAAGACGATGTTCCCGAAGATATACGCCAGAAGGAGTTTGAAATTGGCCGCGAGCAGGCACGCCTTGAGGGCAAACCCGAGAACATGCTCGATAAGATTGCCGAAGGCAAGCTACAGAAATTTTACAAGGAGAGCACCCTGCTCAACCAGGAATTTGTTAAGGATAGCAAGTTAACCATACGCCAGTACCTGCAAAGCGTCGATAAGGACGTTAAGGTAACCGCATTCAAACGCGTATCGCTCAACCTATAATCCTTACAGCATATTACATTGAAAGGAGAGCAACCCTGCTCTCCTTTTTTATTATATCTACTCAATGTCGTTTAGTTAACAAAAATATACATGCCTATCATCTCGCGCGGCCTGTCCCGCCCTAGCGGGGAGCGAAGGATCTCTAATCTACCCATGAGATGTTTCGATTGCGCTCAACATGACAAAGGGAGTTAGGGAGCCAATGATGTTGTCATCCCGAGCGTAGTCGAGGGATCTCATAAAAGGATAACAGGAGAAAGAGATGCCTCGCCTGGGCTCAGCATGACAACCCACTCATGAACCGAGCAACAGCAAGTATCACAGAGTTACACAATGCTACACTGTGTTACACAGGGTATGTGACGTGATATTCACGAACAACGATTAACGAACAACGTCTCAAGCCCCGTCGGGGCGTAAAATTTGTAACACCATGGTTATTCCCACATGCATAGCGATGCACTCAATACATTTTCCAAAGAGCAAAGGTGAAGCTTTGCATCGCAACATAAAAATCAATACAAAGAGCCGTTTTCATGTTCTTTCTTGTCTTGATACAAGAAAGAACCAAAGAAAATCAAGGCTGAAAAGCCCGACCCGATGGGTACCCCGCGGGTGGAACTGCCACGCGATACTATTCGCCACGCCTGCAGCGTGGCTCATATGGTATCGCTAACTAGACCCACCGCCACGTTCCACCCCCCGACCCATTAACGGGTCAGGCTTTTATGCCTCTGCTTGCTTCTTACGCTCCATTCCCTCTCAAGGAAAAGGCTGGGTTGAGGTCGTTTCCCACGAACAACAAGCAACTTACACGAATAACTTCATTTGTCATCCTGAGCGTAGCGAAGGATCTCTAATCGACCCATTGAGATGTTTCGCTTGCGCTCAACATGACAATAGTTTCAAGAACAACGAGCAACGCTTCCAGCCCCGTAGGGGCGAAATATTTGTAACCCAATGGCTTCTCCCTCGTGTGTTGCGATGCATGTAATGTATATGCCAAAGAGCAAGGTGGAAAAATTGCATCGCAACTGAAGAGCATGGCAAAGAGCGGTTTACAAAATAAGCAACAAGGATTAAAGGTAAAGAGATGCTTCGGCTAGTTCAGTATGACAAGGGAGCAGAAAGGAAGATAGGGTTTTTGTCATCCTTAACAAAGTCGAGGGATCTCTTCAAAGGATTGAAGAGAAAAGAGCAATGAGATGCTTCGGCGAAGTCTATCCCTATAAATCGGGACTCAGCACGACAGCGTAATGTTTAGCTTGCGCGCAACATGACAAATAACCTTAACTAAACATCATTGAAATCTAACTACTAACCCAATTCACTGACGTAAACACAGATACGTCAATTGATTATATCAATTGATGTGACTTGAATAAATAATTTTTTTTAACTTTACTAAAAGAATTATGTGACAAATTGAAAAAGAAGAACTTAAAACAATCACCTGTTCAGTAAAGTTTAGGTAAGGCCCCAATATTCACCCATTGAACATGAAAAACGTAACTATAAAAGTTGATAGACACCGCGACGAAGAAGTTATATGCTTTATATGTGAAAAGGACATACAACTAATAGAGATACTTAAAACTAAGCTCAATGCACATTGGAGTGCCACAAAAAAATGTTGGTATCTGCCCATTTCTCAGTTCAATTTAAACAAAGCATTTGAAGCATTTAAAAGCATAGCTTGGTTGGATATAAAGAATCTACCTCATACATCAAACGAAGATAAATACCAGATAGATACTCAGCAGGAAAAAGAAAGGTTTGAAAAATGGCTAAAATTTAGACGTTATAGCCCCAATACAATCAAAACCTATACAGATGCGTTGGTTGTTTTTCTCAGCTATTTTGACCATAAACCGGTTTCTGAATTGTCCAACGACGATGTGGTATTATTTGTAAACCAATATATACTAAAGCGCAAGTATAGCTTTTCGTATCAAAACCAAATAGTTAATGCACTAAAACTTTACTTCCGGGAAATACGCAAAAGCAAAATAGAGGTTGAGAAGTTGCAACGCCCCCGTCGGGAGCATAAGCTGCCAAATGTTTTAAGCAAGGAAGAGGTCAAAGCCATACTCCATGCCCCAACCAACGTAAAGCATCGCACCATGCTAAGCCTGATATACGCTTGCGGACTTCGTCGAAGCGAACTATTGAACCTAAAAATTGGAGACGTTGACTCAAAACGCCATATGCTCATTATTCGAAACGCGAAGGGCTATAAAGACAGACAAGTACCTATTTCAGACAAAACCATTGAGATGCTCAGAGAATACTATAAAATGTATAGGCCAAAAGTATGGTTGTTTGAGGGGCAGAAAAATGGTGAAAAATATTCTGAAACGAGTTTACAAGAAGTTTTAAAATCAGCAATAAAAAAGGCGGGAATAAAAAAACCTGTAAGCCTTCATTGGTTAAGACATTCATATGCCACACATTAGAATCAGGAACTGACCTGCGTTACATTCAGGAATTACTTGGACATAAGAGCAGTAAAACAACTGAAATTTATACTCATGTTTCTCAAAAAAGTTTGCAAAAAATTAAATCGCCATTTGATTTTTTGTAAAAAAAATCACTACTGAACGACTAAAAAAAATAGGGGCTATTTCCCGAAGGATTCACCCCAAGTTGTAAGTTTGTTTTTGCG
>NZ_JBBFKU010000014.1:51170-72901 GCF_037481895.1 Tenuifilum sp. | reverse complement strand
AAGGCCATCAAAGAACAAAAAACTCAAGTTTATTAAAACCAAAGCTGAGCATGCGGAACTTAACGAAGCGTTGATTGAAAAAACGAAAAATTACTGGGAATAAAGGGGTACTACACCAACCTGGAGGAAAAGGTTGTAAGCAATAAAATCATAATAGAACGGTATCACGAACTTTATAGAATAGAGCAAACTTTTAGAATTTCATAAAGCGATTTGCAAACCCGACCCATTTACCATTTTAAGGAACAACCCATAAAGTTGCACATTCTGGTATGTTTTATGGCCTTAGTTGTATCAAAGCATATTGAAATCAAAACAGGTATGTCTATTAATAGATTTATTCAAGAAGCAAAAAAGAATGCAGATGGTGAAATAATCAATCATATCACTCAAAAAATCATAACTATTAAAGCTCATCCTACGCAAAAAATGAATGAACTTATCGAAAAATTATTTTCACCGCACTAAAAGGGACAAGTCAGGAAAAATTTTCTTTTTTAACCTTTAACCTTTATCCTTTATCCATGGTGCAAAGCCCACTAAAACAAGGATGCATTTTGTTGTTCGTTGATGGTTGTTCGTTGAGGGTGTTTTGAAAAGGAATGCTGTTTGGGTTGATCTTCACTGCGTAACTCCATGCAAATACAATGGAGCTATGCTACGCTTATCTGAATGAACGTTTGATGGTTGAAAGTTAATGGCATGCCGCTTGGTTCGTTGTTCGTTATTTAAACTCGTAAATACTTTTAGTTCTGCTTTACGTTTAAGGGTTAATGGCCAACGGACATTCATTCCCTTTCATTTTTAATCACTACCGCCAAATGATAAACATCACCCTTTTTATTGGTTAAAATGTTGACAATGTTATTTTTATTCCATAACTTGAGGTTGTAATTGTTGGTTAATCCATTTCAAAAAGGGTATGTACAGGGGCAAGAACAGCATTGTGGTTGACTATGTGGGCCGAATTCACATGAACACCGATCCGTTTTGGTTTTACAACCTCGTAGTATTTTTCGATGAGGATAACCAGAACCGGTTGCCGGAGGGCATGCTGTCGTTCTACCATCTGTTTGTGGATCAGCTGGACATGAAGCTATACGAGGAGCAAATACCCCAAAGTATCAGTAGCAGCCGCGCATGTTTTTTCTACATGAACTAACCGGTTGGTGAAAATCTTGCTACATTTACCAAAACATTTAGCCATGAAACGTCGAGTACTTTACACTGCTACCCTATTGCTTATAGCAATGGCAGGCTGGGCAATCCCCGATACATCGCGGGTGGCCCTTGTAATAATTGATATCCAGGACTTTTACTTTCCGGGTGGCAAGTCGGAGCTGGTTAATCCCATACCGGCTGCACAGAATGCCGCCAAGATACTGGAGCATTTCCGAAACACCCAACAGCTGGTGGTGCATGTTGGCCATAATGCCACTGAGGGGCAAGGGTTTTACTCGCTGGTTAAACCCGCCGAGGGTGAAATGGTATTCATGAAGAGCACCGTTAACGCCTTTGTCGATACGGGTTTACTGGAATACCTGCAGGGGCAACAAGTTTCAAAGCTGGTTATTTGTGGCATGCAAACGCATATGTGCGTTGAGGCTGCGGTGCGCGCTGCCGCCGATTTGGGGTTTAAGGTAACCCTTATCCACGATGCCTGCGCCACCAAGGATCTGAAGTGGGAAAACGAAACCATTCCTGCTAAAATGGTTCACCTATCGACCCTTGCCACGCTCCGTAACTATGCCAAGATTATGAGTACCAAGGAATTTTTGGGGCTTAAGTAGAATAAATAGAGTAAGGAATTTGAGGGATATGGACTCTTAAATCCGTATCCCTTTTTTATTTGTGTTAACCTTAACTAATAGTGGTGTTGAATCAATGACGGTTAATTAAGGTTATTTGTCACGTTGAATTCGTCGAAGCATCTCTTTGTACCCACATTACTTTGATATTCCTCGACTAGCTCGGAATGACAATACCATTGTCTTCTTCACTCCCTTTGTCATGCTGAGTCCCGATATATCGGGATAGACTCCGCTAAAGCGTCTCTTTCTACCTTTAATCCTTGTTGTTTTTTTGGTAACCGCTCTTTGCAATGCTTTCCCATTGCGATGCAGCGTTTCAGTGTTGCTCTTTGGAAAAAGTTTTGCGTGCATCGCTATAGGTATGGGAGTGGCCATGAAGGTACAAATGTTTAGCCCCTACGGGGCTGGAGACGTTGTTCGTTGTTCGTGAATCGTTGTTCGTGATTGACATATCATACAATCTGTGTAACACCGTGTTACACCGTGTAACTCAGTGACACTTGCTTTTTTTCGGTTCATTAGACAATTGTCATACTGAGCACTGCCGAAGCATCTCTTTTATTCCCTTTTATCTAAACGACATTGGGTGTTGAATTTTTATTCCACTAAAACATTACTTAGCGGAAGGGTACTAGTGGTTACACAACTTATCAACCTATATCAAAAATCATCTACCACTTTCCAATCATCAACAATTACAGGGATTTCAACATAATTTTCTGACCGTCAACCAAAAAAGTTATTAACAAAGTGTAAAAAAGTGGGAGAAAGTGGTTGAAAGTGGAATTTTATTGTATATTTTTACAAATTGAAAACTGAAAACACAATGTCCACATTTATCGGCGATTACGAGTGCAAGGTTGATGAGAAGGGGCGCGTCCTCTTCCCCTCGTCGCTTCGTAAGCAGGTGAAGTCTGAGTCGCCCGATAGATTTGTTGTGAAAAAGGACATCTACGAGGAGTGCTTAGTGCTATACCCCATAGAGGAGTGGGAGCATCAAACGGCGATAATACGCCGGAACACAAACCCCTACAACAAGGAGCATAACCTGTTCATCAGGGAGTTTTTCAGGGGTACAGCCGAGGTAACCCTCGATTCAAATGGTAGGTTGCTATTGCCAAAACGTTTGCTGGAGATGGTTGGAATTGGTCGCGATATTGTGATGGCCGGGATGAACGGTAAGATTGAGATTTGGGCAAAGGATAAGTACGAATCGGCACAGTTGGGCTCGTCCGATTTTGCCAATCTGGCTGAACGAATACTGGGATCAACACCTTTAAAGGATGAGTAAATGGCCTACCACGTTCCAGTACTGCTTACCGAGAGCATTGAGGGGCTGAACATCAGCCCCAATGGTGTGTATGTTGACCTAACCTTTGGGGGAGGTGGACATTCTCGTGCCATTCTGGAAAAACTTGGTAGAAAAGGCCGTCTCATAGCGTTTGACCAGGATGAGGAGGCACTGAAGAATGCCATTGACGATAGCCGTTTCATGTTAATCCGAAGCAATTTCAGGTATTTCCGCAACTTCCTGCGCTATCATGGCATTGAGTGGGTAAATGGCATCCTTGCAGACCTGGGAGTATCGTCGCATCACCTCGATAGCCCTGAGAGGGGCTTCTCGTTCCGATTCGAAGGAGCGCTCGATATGCGAATGAACCGGAACGCCAGGCTTACCGCACAGAAAGTGGTAAATGATTACCCGGAAGAGGAACTGGCCAGAATACTGAAGCTATACGGCGAGGTACAGGGTGCAGGGAAAATGGCATCGGTAATTGCTAAGGCACGCGAAAGCCAAAAGATTGAAACTGCCGACCAGCTACTCGCCATTCTAAAACCCTTAGTACCTTTTAAAATACAGAATAAGGTATTGGCACAGGTGTTTCAGGCTATACGCATTGAGGTTAACCGTGAGATGGAAAGCTTAAAGGCAATGCTTGAGAATTCATCCAAGTGCCTTTTACCTGGAGGCAGGTTGGTGGTAATATCGTACCACTCGCTTGAGGATAGGATGGTAAAGAACTACCTGCGCTACGGGAATATTGAGGGTACCGATAGCAAGGACCTCATGGGCAACAGGCCCACCCCCTTTGAGCAGGTAAATAAAAAGGTGATTACTCCCTCCGAGGAGGAGTGTTTGGCAAACAATCGCGCCAGAAGCGCCAAACTTAGAATTGGGGAAAGGTTATGACAAAGCAAAGCACACCGGAATTTGACGATGTAAAACCAACGCAGCAGCCCGAGGACAAGAAAGGGAAAAAGGTTGGCGCAAAGGACTTTATTAGTGGCCGTATCCTTACCCATGAGATGGTATCGGGCCAAATGCCCTACATTATTTTTTTGGTGGTACTGGCCATTATTTACATTGCTAACAACTACCACTATAACAACCTTTTAAGAACTGAACTGAAGTTGCGAAAAGAGGTGAAAAACCTCCGTGCCGAATCAATAACTACCGCTGCCCAGTACATGTCGATAAGCCGACAGTCGGAAGTGGTTAAGCTGGTTGAGGAGAAAGGGCTTGGCCTGATTGAATCGAGGGTTCCGCCCAAAAAGTTGAAGTAACCATTAGTAAAGCAGTCCCATGACGGTAAAGAACAACATACTAATTCGGATTGCAGGAATTTACATCCTACTGCTACTAGTGGGTATCGGTATCGTTTTCAAAATTGTTTTCATACAGGTAGTTGATGGGCACGAACTCAGGGAGAAAGCAAAAAAGATAACCTACCGCGATATACTTGTTGAGGCCAACAGAGGCGATATCCTTGCTGCCGATGGCAGAGTATTGGCCACATCGGTACCATACTTCAACCTCCGCATGGATTTGCTGGCAGCCGGCTTAACCGACTCGGTGTTCAAAGCTAATATCGACTCACTGGCAATATGCCTATCGCAATTCTTTGGCGACCGGTCGTGGTACTCGTACCGCTCTGAGCTTACCAATGCCCGCAAGTATGCTAAGAATCGCCGCTACTACCCCATAGCACCTCGTAAGGTAAATTACCTTGAACTACAGGAAATATCGAAATTCCCGTTGCTGCGCTTGGGGGAGAACAAGGGCGGGTTCATTGCCGAACAGGTAAACAAGCGAATGCTTCCGCACAACTCCATGGCAGCCCGCACCCTTGGTATGGTAAACCTCGATGGAGGGGTTGTTGGGATTGAAAAGGCGCTTGACCCAGTGCTAAGAGGCAGAAATGGATTGCGTGTTCATGCCCGGATACCCGGCAACACATGGGTTGAGGTAAATAGCATGAACAAGGTTGAACCCGAAGATGGCGTTGATATTCTTACCACCCTTGATGTGCAGCTACAGGATGTGGCTGAGGCGGCATTGCGCAAACACCTCGAAGGGCATGGCGCAGGTCATGGATGCGCCATAGTGATGGAGGTGGCCACCGGCGATATTAAAGCCATTGCTAACCTCCGGCGCAATGAGGATGGAACCTACGAGGAGGTTTACAACTACGCCGTTGGCGAAAGCACCGAGCCTGGATCAACTATCAAAACTGCCACCCTAATTGCCCTGCTCGAGGAGGGCGATATCAACCTCAACGATACGGTAAATACCGGCAAGGGAAAGCTACAGCTATACGACCATGTGATTTCCGACTCAAAAGAGAACGGCCATGGGAAGATTACTGTCAAGGAGGTTTTTGAGGTTTCGTCGAATGTGGGTGTAATAAAGCTGGTTCAAAAGGTGTTCAAGGGCAAGGAGAAAGATTTTGTAAAAAAGCTCTATGAGCTAAAGCTGAACGAGCCAACCGGTATTATCATACCGGGCGAGGTAAAGCCCCAAATCCGGTTCCCGGGCGATAAGGGTTGGTCTGGCCTATCGATGCCCATGATGAGCATCGGGTATGAGATTCGTCTTACCCCCCTGCAGATCCTTACCTTCTATAACGCCATTGCCAATAATGGCCGCATGGTTAAACCCCGGCTGGTAAAAGCATACCTAAAGCACGGACAGGTGGTTGAGAGTTTTCCTCCACAGGTAATCCAATCGTCCATTTGCTCGCGTTCCACCCTTAAAAAGGTACATGAGGTGCTGGAGGGTGTTGTTGAAAGTGGTACAGCAACCAACCTTAAAAATCCAAGGTACAAAATAGCAGGTAAAACGGGTACTGCCCAAATAGCCAAGGGACGTAAGGGTTACAAATCGGGAGGGCGAGTTAGCTACCAGGCTTCGTTTGTAGGCTACTTCCCAGCCGAAGACCCAAAATACTCATGTATTGTTGTTGTGAACTCTCCTTCAAATAGCGTTTACTATGGTAATGTGGTGGCTGGACCAATTTTCAAGGAGATTTCCGATAAGGTCTTTGCTACTAGTCCTGAGTGGTTTAGCGATATTAAGGGCGATGAACTAAAGGATTTACCTCAAACCAAAACTGGGCAATTGTCAAAGCTTGAGTATGTAATGGATGAGCTCGACATACCCTTTGAAAGCAATGGGAAAAAGACCGATTGGGTAACTGTTCAGCGCGATAGCACTAAAATAGTTACAACTCCAATTCGTTTGCCAAAAAGCAAAGTACCCAATGTAGTTGGAATGGGATTACGCGATGCCATTTACCAGCTGGAAAGCTTAGGGTTAAGGGTTGTGGCTAAGGGACGAGGCACCGTGCGCTCACAGTCGGCAAACCCCGGCGAACCTGTTATTAAAGGTTCAACAGTTTACTTAGAAATGAGTAGAGGAGAAATTTAACATGACAAAACTTCAAAACATAATACCCGTAAAGCTCATTACCCAAACAGTTGGTAATATCAATGTTGATATTGAGGAGCTAACATTCGATTCCCGCAAGGTTAAGGGTGGTTGCTGTTTCTTTGCCATACGTGGCACTCAAAGCGATGGCCATAGCTACATTCCACAGGCCATAACATCGGGAGCAACGGCTATTGTATGTGAGGAACTCCCTGCCGAATGTCCTGCAAATGTTACATTCATCCAGGTTGACAACTCATCGGTAGCCTTGGGGTACATGGCATCGGCATTTTATGGAAACCCATCGCAAAAGCTAAAGCTGGTTGGTATAACAGGTACCAACGGTAAAACCACCACTGTTACCCTACTCTACCGCCTTGCCAGGCGTATGGGGCATAAGGCTGGCTTACTATCAACAGTGGTAAACTATGTTGATAACTTAGAAGTTCCATCGACCCATACTACCCCCGACCCTATACAGCTTAACGCTCTACTAAGGCAGATGGTCGATGCAGGATGCGAGTACTGTTTCATGGAGGTTAGTTCCCACTCGGTGGTTCAGAACCGTATAGCTGGATTGACATTTGCCGGTGGCATTTTCAGCAATATAACCCACGACCACCTCGACTACCACAAAACCTTTGCAGAGTACCTTAAGGCTAAGAAGCGCTTCTTTGACGAGTTGACCTCCGATGCCTTTGCCCTAACCAATACCGATGATAGGAATGGTATGGTAATGGTACAAAACACCAAGGCAAAGGTTTATACCTACTCGCTACGCTCCATGGCCGATTTCCGCTGCAAGGTTATTGAAAGCCATTTTGATGGGATGATGCTTAACATGGACGGGGTTGAGGTTTGGACAAGGCTATTGGGTCGGTTTAACGCATACAACCTGTTAGCAATTTACGCAACCCTGATGCTTTTGGGTTTTGATAAAAACGATATCCTTACCGGCATAAGCGATGTAACGCCGGTTTCGGGGAGATTTGAGTATGTTCGCTCCTCGCACGGCGTAACTGCGGTAGTTGACTATGCCCATACACCCGATGCGCTGGAGAATGTGATTAAAACTATAAATGAGATTAAAACCGAGAACCAACGCCTGATTACGGTGGTGGGTGCGGGTGGCAATCGCGATAAAACCAAGCGCCCCGTTATGGCCAAGGTGGCCACGGAACTAAGCGATATTGTAATCCTCACCTCCGATAATCCCCGGTTCGAGGAACCCGAAGAAATCATCAACGATATGAGAGTAGGCGTTGATGCCTCGCAGGCAAAAAAGGTGATAACCATTGTGGATAGGCGTGAAGCCATTAGAACAGCCTGTATGCTTGCCCTTAAAGGCGATATCATCCTGGTCGCAGGTAAGGGTCATGAAAACTACCAGGAAATCAAGGGTGTAAAACATCACTTTGACGATAAAGAAGTGCTAACCGAAATTTTTAAATCGTTGCAGGTATGATATACTATCTGGCTCAATACATAAGCAAATTCTGGGATTTTCCTGGTTCAGGGTTATTCCGGTACATCTCGTTCCGGTCCGCAATGGCATTCATTGTATCGATGGCCTTTGCCTTGCTAATTGGAAAGCGCATTATCCGTTACCTGCAGCGTAAGCAAATTGGTGAGGAAATCCGAAACCTTGGCCTTGAGGGCCAAATGCAGAAAAAGGGTACCCCAACCATGGGAGGTATCATTATCCTGCTTTCAATGCTTTTGCCGGTACTGCTTTTTGCCGATATCCTGAACATCTACATCATTGTAATGCTGGTTACAACCGTATGGTTGGGAGCAGTGGGCTTTGCCGACGACTACATCAAGGTTTTTCTGAAAAACAAGGAGGGCCTTTCGGGTCGTACCAAAATCATCGGACAGGTATCGCTTGGGTTATTTGTTGGCTTGGTGATGTGGCTTAGCCCCGAAATTGTGGTTAGGGAAAAAGTTGAAAGGGTTAAAAAAGATGTTCAGATTGAAACTGTGGTAACATCGGAGTATAACGACAATCAACCCGTAACCGTTTCAAAGGCTAAAAAGACAACGCAAACCACCATCCCCTTTGTAAAAAACAACGAGTTTGACTACAACCTACTCAACCCGTTTAAAGGCGAAGGTTACGAGTATGTAACCTGGATTATCTTTATTCTGGTTGTAATTCTTATAATCACAGCCGTATCAAACGGTGCAAACCTAACCGATGGGCTTGACGGATTGGCAACCGGGGTTTCGGCGGTAATCACCACCACGCTGGGCGTGTTCGCTTACCTATCGGGTAACGTGATTTATGCCGAATACCTGAACATCATGTACATTCCCCATTCGGGCGAACTGGTTGTGTTTATGAGCGCATTCATTGGCGCGCTGGTGGGATTCCTTTGGTACAACAGCTACCCTGCACAGGTATTCATGGGCGACACCGGTAGCCTTACCATTGGCGGTATTATTGCCGTTTTTGCCATACTTATCCGTAAGGAACTACTCATACCAATCCTTTGCGGGATATTCCTGGTGGAAAACCTCTCAGTGGTTATGCAGGTTAGCTACTTTAAGTACACCAAACGCAAGTATGGTGAGGGTCGAAGGATATTCCTGATGTCGCCCCTGCATCATCACTACCAGAAAAAAGGCTACCCTGAACCCAAAATTGTAACCCGGTTCTGGATTGTAGCTATTCTACTTGCAGTTATTACAGTTGTTACATTGAAAATCCGCTAAAAAAAGAACAATATGAAGCGAATAGTTGTACTCGGAGGAGGAGAAAGCGGTGCAGGAGCCGCAGTGTTAGCCCAGAAAAAGGGATTCGACGTGTTCCTGTCGGATATGTCGGAAATAAAGCCCCGCTACAAGGAGTGGCTTAACAAGTACGATATCCGCTTCGAGGAGGGTAAGCATACCGAGGAACTAATCCTCAATGCCGACGAAGTGATTAAAAGCCCGGGGATTCCTGACAAAGCCCCAATGGTTGTTAAAATCAGGGAAAAGGGCATCCCCATAATTTCTGAGATTGAGTTTGCTGGCCGATACACCAACGCCTACACCGTGTGTATTACTGGTAGCAACGGTAAAACCACTACCACCTCGCTTATTTACCACATGATGCAGAAAGCTGGTCTAAACGTTGGGTTGGCTGGCAATATTGGCAATAGTTTTGCTTACCAGGTTGCCGAATGCAGCTACGACTACTACGTTATTGAGCTAAGCAGCTTTCAGCTCGATGGAATCTATAGCTTTAAACCCGATATTGCCATACTGCTTAACATCACCCCCGACCACCTGGACAGGTACGACTACAAGATGCAGAACTATGTGGAATCAAAGTTCAGGATTACCCGAAACCTCTCGGAAGACGACTGCTTCATTTTCTGCTCCGACGATGCAGTAACCGTGGAGCAACTCAAAAAGATTGTACTACGCGCCCAGCAATTGCCCTTCTCACAGAAAACAAAGGAGAACCAAACCGCATGGCTCGAAAACCTCGATATGTTCATAAATTACGATAACAGCGATTTCAGCATGTCAATAAACGACCTCTCCCTTAAAGGGAAGCATAACATTTACAACTCCATGGCTGCCGGTATTGCTGGTCATGTGCTAAATATCCGTAAGGAGGTTATTCGTGAATCGCTTTCCGATTTTCAGGGAGTAGAGCACAGGTTGGAATATGTACTAACTGTGAGAGGTGTTAAATACATTAACGACTCAAAGGCTACCAATGTAAACTCCGCATGGTATGCTCTGGAGAGCATGACAACCCCCGTGGTTTGGATCGCAGGCGGTACTGATAAAGGGAACGATTACTCCGAGCTTATGGATTTAGTTAAGCAGAAGGTGAAAGCCTTAATCTGCCTGGGAGTAGATAACTCAAAGCTTCACGCAGCATTCGATGGCATTGTTCCCGTAATTGTTGATGCCAAATCGGCCGAGGAGGCTGTGCAGCACGCCTACAGAATATCGGTTCCGGGCGACACGGTACTGCTTTCCCCAGCCTGTGCAAGCTTTGACCTGTTTGAGAACTATGAGGATCGTGGACGCAAGTTCAAAGCGGCTGTTCGCGCGCTTTAATATAACCCAGTGAGCTATGGGAGCACTGTTCGATAAATACTTAAAGGGCGATAGGGTGATTTGGATGATTGTTATCTTCCTTTACCTTTCATCGCTCCTGCTCATCTACAGCTCATCGAGCTCACTAGCTTTCCGCTATCATGGCGGAAATACAACCTATTTCCTGATTAAACAGCTTGTTTTCCTGCTGGTTGCATTCATAGTAATGTGGACAGCGCATCTCATAAAGTACAGCGTTTGGTATAGGCTTGCCAATATACTTCTGGCATTGTCAGTTCCCTTACTCGGTATTACACTTCTTTTTGGACGTAACCTCAATGCTGCATCGCGTTGGCTGGAGATACCCGGATTGGGCATTTCGTTTCAGTCATCGGACATAGCAAAGGTGATTTTAATAATGTATGTGGCCAAGTATCTCTCGCAAATGCAGGAAAACACTGATGATTTTAAACAATTCTTAATCCAGCTGATTGCACCCGTAGCATTTGTGTGCGCTCTAATTTTACCGGCAAACTTCTCAACCGCAGCTTTGCTTGGCTTAACCTGTTGGTTAATGATGTTTGTAGGGCGAGTTAACCTAAAATACCTTTTCGGGATTACTGGGATAGGCATTGTACTGGTGGGAGCCTTTATTGCCATATCGCTTCAGTTTAAAACCCTGAGCAGAGCTCAAACCTGGGTAAACCGCATTGAGAATTTTATTAGCGACGACAAAACAGAGGGGAACTATCAGCTGGAGCAATCGAAAATAGCCATTGCAACTGGGGGTATTATTGGTAAAGGGCCTGGACGCTCAACCCAGCGTAACTTTTTGCCCCACCCCTATTCCGATTTTATTTACGCAATAATTATTGAGGAGTATGGTGTGGTGGGCGGAGTATTTACCCTAATACTCTACCTTATGCTACTTTACCGGGCGGCACTGCTGGTTAAAAAATCGAACCGGCTATTTCCAGCATTCCTTGCCTTTGGATTGGCCTTAATGCTAACGCTGCAAGCATTAATTAATATGGCCGTTGCGGTTGGAGCCATTCCCGTTACGGGTCAGCCATTACCACTTGTAAGTTTGGGAGGTTCATCGCTGATAGTTAGCAGTGGTGCACTGGGTATTATTCTGGGTATTAGTCGAAGTCAAGATAAAAAAGAACTATTCGATGGAGAAGAACCGGTTAAGGATAATAATTAGCGGTGGTGGTACTGGCGGGCATATATTCCCTGCCATTTCCATAGCCAATGCCATTCGGGAGCAAAACCCCGATGCTGAGATTCTGTTTGTTGGAGCCGAGGGCCGAATGGAAATGGATAAGGTGCCACAAGCCGGATACAACATCGTAGGCTTGCCTATTGCCGGCTTCTCTCGAAGCCTTACCCCAAAAAATCTCATTGTGATTATTAAGCTGATTAAGAGCTTATTAAAAGCAAACCGCATAGTTAAGAATTTTAAACCTCACGTTGTGGTTGGTGTAGGAGGATATGCCAGCGGACCTATTGTAAAGGCAGCACAGCGTAAAGGTATCCCTACGCTACTACAGGAACAGAACTCTTATGCCGGGGTTACCAATAAGCTTTTAGCCAAAAAGGCTAAAACTATCTGTGTAGCCTACGAAGGCATGGAAAAATACTTCCCTGCACAAAAAATAATATTAACCGGCAATCCTGTTCGGCAGGATATTGAAAACCTTTCCGTTACACGCAATCAGGGACTTGAACATTTTGGCATTGGAGCCGACAAAAAGGTTTTACTCGTTTTAGGCGGAAGCCTTGGAGCCCGAACAATTAACCAAAGCCTCATGGCTTCGCTCCACTTCATCAAAACCCGACCCGATATTGTGGTGATATGGCAAACCGGGAAACTTTACTACCAAACAGTAAAAGAGGCACTTGACAGCAATCCGGTTGAAAATATCAGGCTGTACGATTTCATTGCCCGCATGGACTTGGCCTATGTTTCAGCTAACACCATTATTTCCCGAGCAGGTGCTGGAACAATTTCCGAACTCTGCCTGGTTGCAAAACCTTGCATACTTGTACCATCGCCCAATGTTGCTGAAGACCACCAAACCCGTAACGCCCAGGCACTGGTTTCACGCGATGCAGCCATTATGATACCCGATAGTCAGGCAAAAGAGCAACTGGTTAAAGCAGCCTTTGAACTGCTTGATAACCCTGCGGAACAGAAAAAATTATCGGAAAACATTGCCCGTTTGGCACTAAGAAACTCGGCTAAAACTATAGCCCTTGAAGTTTTGAAACTGGCAGGAATTGAAAAAACAAAAAATTGAACTGATGGAGCTGAATGCAGTAAAAAGGGTTTACCTACTTGGGATTGGAGGGATTGGAATGAGTGCCATTGCTCGTTACTACTTGCACTACGGTGTTCCTGTTGCAGGGTACGACAGGGTTTCGTCCGATATTACCCAAAACCTTGAAACTGCAGGGGCAAATATCCATTACACCGATAGCGTAGGGGCTATTCCAACCGCATTCCTGAATAGGGAAGAAACACTTGTTATCTATACACCAGCTATTCCTGCAAACCACAGCGAGCTTGAATATTTCCGCAGCAATGGGTTTGTACTGATGAAACGCGCACAGGTTCTTGGATTACTAAGTTCAAACTATAAAACCCTTGCCGTTGCGGGCACTCACGGAAAAACTACTACATCAACCCTGTTGGCCCACCTTTTGGCTACATCAATGGGCTGCGATGCCTTTTTGGGAGGCATATCGCGCAACTACTCCAGCAACCTGATACTTGCCGACCAAGGCAAGCAGCTACTTGTGGTAGAGGCCGATGAGTACGACCGTAGCTTCCTTACACTTCACCCATATCTTGCAATTGTTACCTCGGTTGATGCTGACCACCTTGACATTTACGGCACTTACGATGCAGTACTTAATGCTTTTCAGGAATTTGTGTCGCAAATAAAACCCGGTGGGTATTTGGTTGTAAAGCAAAATATTGTTTTCAAACCTACAGTGGGTAAGGGAGTTGGAGTAATCACTTACGGATTTACGCCCGACTGCCATTACTACCCAACAAACATTAGCATCCACGATGGGCTTTACAGGTTTACCCTTGTAACTCCCCAGGGTTCAATAAACAATCTTACACTAGGAGTACCAGGCCATTACAACCTGGAGAATGCAATTGCTGCATCGGCAGCAGCGTTAACCCTTGGCGTTCCGACTGAAAAGTTAGCTCACGGCTTAGAGTCGTTTAGGGGTGTTCAGCGCCGCTTTGATGTAAGGTATAGGGGAACAAAAATCATCTACATTGATGATTATGCACACCATCCCAGCGAAATTGAAGCGTTGGTAAGATCGGTTCGTGAGGTTTTCCCTAACCGAAAAATAACCGGGATATTTCAACCTCACCTCTACAGCCGCACCCGCGACTTTGCAGCGGAGTTTGCTGCGGCACTCGACAAGCTTGACAAACCAATTATCACCGAAATATATCCGGCAAGGGAACTTCCAATTGAAGGGGTTACATCGGAAACCATAGTGAAGCTGATGAGTAACAGTAATGCACAAGTTGTTCCAAAGGCCGAATTAATTAACTGGTTAAAATGCAATAATGTGGATATTCTCCTCACCATTGGTGCAGGCGATATCGACAGAATGATAAGCGAGATAGTTAATACACTTGAAGCAAAGGAGAATAAAGCTATAAATGAATAGGAAGTTGCGCATAGGGCTTAAAGTTTTGGCTTGGCTTTTTGTTCTGGCCTGGGTTATTTATGGGCTTTCCTATGCCAGTAAGGTGTATAAAGGTAAACGCTGCACAAAACTTGAGGTAAGAGTGCTAGATAGCACAAAACTCAACTTTGTGAGGGCTAAGGATGTATACAGAACCATTGTAAAATCAAAATACTCACCTATAGGGCAGAGCCTTAACAGCGTAAATACTAATAGAATTGAGCAGGAAATCTACCAATTGGCTGCTGTGCGCGAAGTTCAGGCATTTAAAACCGCTAAAGGCGAAGTAATAGTTGAAATTACTCAACGCCAACCCGTTTTAAGAGTTTTCAATGCAAAAGGGCAAACCTACTATATCGACGATTCTGGTAAAATACTACCCTACTCATCGGGGTTTGCTGCTAACACGCTGGTGGCAAACGGTAATATCGTGGAGCCCTTTAAGGTTGTGCCCAACCTTGATGTTACAGCATTTACCGATAGCACAAAGGAAGGCCCAAAAAACTTTATACACAAGCTTTACGAGTTTGCAATGTATGTAAACAACGACAGGTTCTGGAATGCCCAAATAGAACAGGTTTACGTCAGGAACCGGAATAATATTGAGCTTATTCCCTTGGTTGGGCCCCATATCATTGTACTGGGTAATTTGGATAACTACGAGGTTAAGCTCAAGAAACTTAAACTCTTTTACGAGAAAGCGTTACCAGCCGAAGGCTGGAACAAATACACCGTAATTAACCTAAAATTTAAAAATCAAATAGTTTGCACAAAATACTAACAACTATGGCACAGGACAACAACACTTACGTAGCTGCAATTGACCTTGGTACAACCAAGGTAGTTACCTTAATAGGGAAACGCACCACAAACGGACGCTTGCAGATTGTGGGCTTTAGCTCTACCGATTCCACAGGTATAAAAAAGGGAATGATTCAAAACATTGAGGAAACAGTAAAGGCCGTTGAAAAAACCGTTCGCGAGGCCGAATCGCAGGCTGGCGTTAAAATCAAATCGGCCTTTGTTGGAATAGCAGGGCAACACATCTACAGCATTAAAAACTATGGCTACATCACGCTGGGTTCCGAAGAAACTGAGATCAAAAAGAGCCACATCAAGCGGCTTATTGAGGATATGTATAATATCCCTGTTGATACAGGCGATAGCATTCTTCATGTGCTGCCGCTGGATTTCTCAATAGATAATGTAAAGATAGAGGATGACAAACCCATAGGCATGCTAGGCCGAAGGCTTGGCGCCAACTTCCACATAGTAATTGGGAAAACCTCATCGGCAAAGCACATTGAAAAGTGTGTGGATCGTGCAGGGGTAAAGGTATCGGAACTTATACTTGAGCCTTTAGCCTCATCCAAGGCTGTGCTCACCGACGAGGAGCGCGAAGCAGGCGTAGCCCTAATCGACATAGGAGGTGGCACCACCGATTTGGCCGTTTACTACAACGGCATTGTACGCCATACGGCAGTTATACCCATTGGCGGCTCAATCATTACGCAGGATATTAAGGAGGGTTGTCAAATACTTCAAAAGCACGCCGAGATGCTAAAACTCCATCACGGATATGCACTGATGAGCATGGCCCCCGATAACAAAATTATCACCGTTCCGGGAATAGGCGGAAGGGAACCCAAGGAAATATCGATGCGAAGCCTTGCAGGAATTATTCAGGCTCGCATGGAGGAGATACTTGAATATGCCATGTACGAAATACAGATGTCGGGCTTTGCCAATAAGCTTACAGCCGGTGTAGTAATAACCGGTGGAGGCGCGCTGCTAAAGCATATTGTTTCGCTTATAAAATTCAAGTGGGGTTACGATGTTCGTATTGGTTACCCCTCTGAGATGTTATGCTCCGAATCGCTTGAAAATTATAACTACCCACAATACTCAACCGTTATTGGCCTGGGTTTAATGGGGCTGGAGTATATCGATGCAGGCGAAGACTCACCATGTACAACCACGGAAATCAAAATCGAAGAAAATAAAACTGAAGAATTTGTCGAGGTTCAGGCAAAGGAGTCAAAGCAAATCAATAAACGTACTCTGGGAATGAAAATAACCGATGTGCTTTCCAAGCTCTTTGCCGAGGATGATATAAACTAACCTGTTATTGTCTTGTGCCTTCTATTAAAACTGGTGTTTGTGTAAAACTTAAAAACGAATGTTATGGGTGATGATATTATAAATTTTGACCTGCCAATTATAAACCAATCAATTATAAAGGTAATTGGAGTTGGTGGAGGTGGAGGTAATGCCGTAAACTACATGCATAGCATGGGGATAAAGGACGTTGACTTTGTCCTTTGTAACACCGATGCCCAGGCATTAGTCAATAGCCCGGTAGAGTTTAAGGTTCAGCTTGGCGCTACCCTTACCGAGGGCCGTGGAGCCGGTAATAAACCGGAGATTGGGCGTCAGGCTGCCATTGAGAGCTTGCAGCAAATTGTAAGCCTGCTGCAGAAAAATACCAAGATGGTTTTTATTACAGCAGGGATGGGCGGTGGTACCGGAACAGGTGCTGCACCAATTATTGCAAAGGCGGCAAAGGAGCTTGGCATACTAACCGTAGCCATTGTTACCATTCCTTTCCGTACGGAAGGGCGCAAAAGGATGATGCAAGCCATTGAGGGTATTAGGAACATTAGCCAGCATGTGGACTCGCTGCTGGTTATAAACAACGAGAAATTGCTTGAGGTGTACGGCAACCTGAAACTAACCGAGGCATTTGCCAAAGCCGACGATGTTCTGGCAACCGCCGCCAAGGGTATTGCCGAAATTATTACCGTTCACGGTTATATCAATGTTGATTTTGCCGATGTTGAAACCGTGATGTATAATAGTGGCGTTGCCCTCATGGGTTCAGGCAGGGCTAATGGCGAAAACCGCGCACTCGAAGCGGTTAAACAAGCCCTTGAATCGCCCCTGCTCAACAACAACGACATATCGGGAGCACGCAACATACTGCTAAACATAACCTATGGGCAGGATGAGATTACCATGGAAGAGGTTGGAGTAATCATTGATTACGTTCAGCACGCCGCAGGCGACGATGCCGACCTAATCTGGGGTAATGGCTGCGACCCATCGCTTGGCGAGGATCTAAAGGTTACGGTGATTGCCACAGGCTTTGGTACCAACAGCATACCGGAACTCTATGTAAAGGAGCGCAATATTGAGGTAATTTCGCTCGACTCCGAACAGCATGCTACTAAAGTTGAGCTGGTTAACGATACTCCTGAAATTGACCCTAACCCTGCCAGGCAAACTAGCAAGCCCAAAAAGCAACCAGTAATAGATCCTGCCCAAAGGGTAATTGAATTCGATGTTAAATCAGATGTTTTTGAGGTTAAAACAGTGCAGGCGGCAAAAGCTAACGAAATTGAGTTAGATATTCAACAAGCATCTCCTAAACCTGCTACTGCGCAGGCAGCGCCATTTGCAGGAACTGGCAATAATAAGTGGGCTAACCTCGATGAAATTGAGAATATTCCAGCCTACAAACGCCGCAGCATGAACATTGAGCCTAACGAGCCTCCAAAAACAACAACCATCTCCAGGGTTACCCTTGACGACGACGACATCATAATTAACCCTGAAAACCCCTACCTGTACGACAATGTGGATTGATTTTGTATATTTTGCCAATGCAACTAAAATTATATTACTGAAACAAAGCGCAGCTGTTAGGCTGCGTTTTGTAATTGATACAGATAGAGTTTAAAAACTTATATTAGTAATTATTAAAGAATAATTTTTAAATTAGCATGATACATTACTTCAATGTGCTTTTTACTTATCTAAAAGTAAAAACTTTTAACAACACTTAATATTTAAGATTAATCAAAATGCCTAAGATTTTTGACAATATTTCTTTACACCTCAAAACTGGGTTGTTAGAGACCTTAGAGAGTTCTTACAGAGCAGATTTCTGTGTAGGATATTTCAATCTTAGAGGTTGGAGACTACTCATGAACCATATCGACCATTTTGAAGGAGGGGTTAATTCTTGTCGATTGCTCGTTGGGATGCAAAGCCAAGAAGAGAATCTTTTACGGCAGGCTTTAAGTCCTCTAAAAAAAGGAATGATAGATAACCCAACGGCTTTAGTTTTAAAAAAAGAGATAGCCAAGTCATTTGCAAAACAACTGACATTTGGCGTGCCAACAAATGAAGATGAAGAATGCCTAAGAAAGTTAAAAACACAGATTTCAGAGAAAAAAGTTAAAGTAAAACTATTTCTAGCATATCCATTACACGCTAAATTGTACTTGTGCCACAAAAAAGACAAAGATGCACCTTTAATTGGATATGTTGGAAGTAGTAATTTAACAATGGCTGGACTATCACAACAAGGCGAATTAAATGTAAATGTGGTTGAACAAGATGCTGCAGAGAAACTTGATAAATGGTTTGAAGCAAGGTGGGAAGACCGCTGGTGTGTCGATATTTCAGAAGAACTCGTTCAGATTTTGGAGGAAAGTTGGGCAAGTGAAAACACCATTCCACCTTACTACATTTATTTAAAAATTGCATATCATCTTTCTCAGGAAGCAAGAAACGGTATAGGAAACTATATTATCCCGAAGATTCTTCAGAAAGACCTTTTGCCTTTTCAAATGAATGCAGTTAGCATTGCTGCTCGACATTTAGACAAAAGAGGCGGAGTAATAATTAGCGACGTTGTTGGTTTGGGTAAAACCATGACAGCTACCGCTGTAGCAAAACTTTTTGAAGAAACATTTTTTACGGAAACTTTAATCATTTGCCCGAAAAACATTGTGGAAATGTGGGAAGGATATGTGCATACTTACCAATTGAGGGCAAAAGTAAATAGCATTTCAAAAGTTGATAAAAAATTTCTTGAAGAAACAAGACGTTATAGAGTGGTAATTATTGATGAAAGTCACAATTTAAGAAATAGAGAAGGGAAACGTTACGCAATTGTAAAAGAATATTTAGAACGGAATGAAAGCAAAGTTATTCTATTAACTGCAACGCCTTACAATAAAAGTTATACCGACATTTCCAATCAATTGCGTTTATTTATTCCCGAAGATAAAGACATTGGAATTTCTCCAGAGCATTTTATCCGTGAGGTTGGTGGACCAATTGAGTTTATAGCAAAATATCAGTACTCACCAAACACTTTACTAGCTTTTGAAAAAAGCAACTTTTCCGAGGACTGGCAGGAACTTCTTAAACTTTATATGGTAAGGCGAACAAGGACTTTTATAAAGGAAAACTATGCAACATATGATCCTGTTAAGAAACAGTATTACCTTACATTCAATGATGGAAGAAATGAATATTTCCCAGATAGGATCCCGAAAAAAATTGAATACCCGTTCGACCCAAACGATACGAATGATATATATGTCAAACTTTACGATGAGCATATTTTGGATATAATTAACAATTTACATTTAGCTCGTTATGGGTTAGGAAACTATATTGATAAAGAAAAAATAGGATTGGCAAATTCAGATGAAAAGAAAATAATTGAAAACCTTAGCCGAGCAGGCAAACGTTTAATGGGATTTTGCAGAACTAATCTTTTCAAACGTCTAGAAAGTTCAGGCTTTTCTTTTCTAATCTCTTTAGCCCGACATGTATTACGGAACCAAGTTTTTGTCTATGCTATTGAAAATGGATTGCCCCTACCAATTGGGCTGCAAGAAAATGCTGAAATAGATGAATTTTTGGAAGAAAACGATAATGGCGATTTTGTAGAATTAAATTTGATTACCGAAGTAAGTGAGTATAAAAAATTAGCAGAAAATTATTACAATAAATGTGAAAATGAAGCAAAAAGATACGAATGGATTTCAAGTAATTTATTCGTTAACACTCTTAGAGAACAACTAATCGAAGACACAAATAAAATAATATCAATTATTGAAATTGGAAAAAATTGGAATGCAGAAAACGACAAAAAACTAATTTCACTTTACAATCTATGTAATAGGGAACATAGCAAAGACAAGCTATTAATATTCACTCAATTTGCTGACACAGCCAACTATTTATATGAGCAATTATTAAAAAAAGGTTTGAAAGAAATAGCCTGTGCTACTGGAGACCTGGAAAATCCTACAGATTTGGCACATCGCTTTAGCCCTAAAAGCAATCAAGTTAAAAATGTAAAAGAAGAAATTCGTATTTTGATTAGCACTGACGTTTTAAGTGAGGGTCAGAATTTGCAGGACGCACACATCGTTGTAAACTATGATTTACCATGGGCAATTATTCGATTAATACAAAGAGCTGGTCGTGTGGATAGAATTGGTCAGACCTCTGATAAAATTTATTGCTATTCATTTCTACCACAAGATGGCCTCGAACTTATTATTCGCTTAAGGAGTAAATTAACACAACGTATTAGAGAAAATGCTGAAACTATTGGCACGGATGAAGTCTTCTTTGATGGCGACCCTGTTAATATTCATGATTTGTATAATGAAAAAGCAGGAATACTTGACGATGACGAGGGAGATGTAGATCTTACTTCACAGGCTTATGAAATCTGGAATCAGGCAATAAAAGCTAATCCCGATTTAAAGAACAAAATTAATAGATTACCAGACGTGGTATATTCAACAAAAGAAAAGACCGATGATAACATTATAGGGAATAGCGTAATCGTTTATCATCGAAACAGCCACGGATATGAAGTTTTAACATGGTTAAACGATAATGGACAAATAATATCAACCAGCCAATCTCGAATTTTAAAAATGGCCGAATGTTCATTAGATACACCTGCTATTGATAAATTAGATAATCATCATGATTTAGTGAAAGAAGCCGTTTTACTGGCAGAAAAAGAAGCAGAAAATTCTGGCGGTCAACTTGGAAGTAAATCGAGCGCTAGATATAAAGCTTACGGTATGCTTACACGTTACTATGAAAGTGTAAAAAAAACATTATTTGAAGTTGATGCTTTAAAGAAAACCATAGATGATATTTACCATTACCCGCTACGTGAAACGGCAAGAGAAATAATTAACCGAAGAATTAAACTGGGTTGTACCGACGAAGAAATGGCATCACTCTGTATGCAATTACGCGATGAAGGAAGGCTTTGTATTATAGAGCAAAAAGAGCAAGACGAATTCAGAACACCGCATATAATTTGTTCAATGGGTATTAAAAAATTACAATAATGAATTATGTGAAACCGCAAAGTACGCTAAGTTTTACGCTAAGAACGCTAATATTTAATCTGCGACGTCTGCGAGACTTCTTTGCGAACTTTGCGGTTAAAAAGTAGTTAATGGATTGTTATTTTATAACCGCAAAGTACGCTAAGTTTTACGCTATGAACGCAAAAAAACTCTGATAACTTTGCGATTTCTTTGCGAACTTTGCGGTTAAAAAGTAGTTAATGGATTGTTATTTTATAACCGCAAAGTACGCTAAGTTTTACGCTA
>NZ_JBBFKU010000014.1:0-51073 GCF_037481895.1 Tenuifilum sp. | reverse complement strand
CTATGAACGCAAAAAAACTCTGATAACTTTGCGATTTCTTTGCGCCCTTTGCGGTTAAAAAAACATGATATATGACTGAAAACGAATTATCAAATATTATAATTGGTACTGCAATAGAGGTACATAAAGCCCTTGGCCCTGGATTGCTGGAAAGCGCATATAAAGAATGTCTGTTTTATAAATTGAAACAACAAGGGCTACAAATTGTGAAAGAAAAACCTATACCTCTAATATTTGAAGAAGTAAAACTCGATTGTGGATATCGTATAGACATTTTGGTTGAAAATAAAGTTGTTATTGAAATAAAAAGTGTTGATGCCCTGAATGATATTCATTTGGCACAAACCCTTACATATCTTAAACTTGGCAATTTTAAGCTTGGTTTATTGATTAATTTTAATGTAGTTTCTTTGAAATCAGGTATAAAAAGAGTTGTAAATGGATTATAAGAATAAACCGCAAAGAACGCGAAGTTTTACGCTAAGAACGCAAAGAATCTCAGCGACTTTTGCGATACCTTTGCGCCCTTTGCGGTTAAAGAGTAGTTAATGGATTGTAATTTTATATCCGCAATGAACGCGAAGGCTTACCCTAAGGACGCTAATATTTACTCTGCGACCTCTACGAGACTTCTTTGCGAACTTTGCGGTTAAAAAGTAGTTAATGGATTGTAATTTTATAACCGCAAAGAACGCGAAGTTCTACGCTAAGAACGCAAAGAATCTCAGCGACTTTTGCGATACCTTTGCGCCCTTTGCGGTTAAAGAGTAGTTAATGGATTGTAATTTTATAACCGCAATGAACGCGAAGGCTTACCCTAAGGACGCTAATATTTACTCTGCGACCTCTACGAGACTTCTTTGCGAACTTTGCGGTTAAAGAATAGTTAATGGATTGTAATTTTATAACCGCAAAGAGCGCAAAGTCTTACGCTAAGAACGCAAAGAATTTCGGCGACTTTTGCGATATCTTTGCGTCCTTTGCGGTTAAAAACAGAAATATTATGAGCACTATTAGTAAAAATCAGTTTAAAAAGTATATCGAGGATTTTGATTTTACAAATTTATTCAATCAACTCGGTTGGACATATCTTCATGAACAAACCCCTGTTAAACTTAAAGAAGAAACCTATATTTTCCATTCTGTAGCGGAAAAAAGCGGCTTTAGAATAATGGTTTTTATTCCTTCCGAAAATCAGGATTTGCCTGATTATGCTACCCGTTTGCAACTCGACCGAAAAATCGGGAAATTATACCGAGAACACTTGATTATTTTTTGTGATAAAAACCTTACAACTCAAATCTGGCAATTATTTGTCAAGCAATTGGGCAAGCCATCCCGGTTGAGTGAAACCCGCTGGCATAAAGGTCAGGATCCGGAATTACTATATCAAAAAACTTCAAACCTGTTCTTTACACTCGACCAGGAAGAAAATATTACTATTGCCGATGTGGTGGATGTGGTAAATGAAAACTTTAGTAAGAATGTTGAACAGGTTACCAAGAAATTTTATGAGAATTTCCGTAAAGAGCATAAAAAATTCATTGAATTTATTAAAGGTATTTCAGTCGTAACCGACCGTGAATGGTATGCCTCATTAATGCTTAACCGTTTGATGTTTTGCTACTTCATTCAAAAAAAAGGATTTCTCGATAATAATCTGGACTATCTGAAAAATAAATTAACCTATTGCCAGCAGAAAAAAGGGAAAGATAAATTCTATGTCAGTTTTTATAAAAACTTTCTTTTAGCTCTGTTTCATCAGGGATTAGGTTCTCCCGAGCAATCAGAAGAACTGAAAAAAGAAATTGGCAAAATTCCATACCTCAATGGTGGTTTGTTTGACGTTCACGAACTGGAGAAGCAATACGATAATATTGATATTAGCGATGAGGCATTTGAAAACATTTTTAATTTCTTTGACCAATACAACTGGCATCTCGATACTCGTATTACAGCTACCGGAAGAGATATTAACCCCGATGTTATAGGTTACATTTTTGAAAAATACATAAACGACCGTGCCCAGATGGGTGCATATTACACAAAAGAAGACATTACCGACTATATCAGTAAAAACTGTATTATACCTTTCCTGTTTGATGAAACCGAACGCACCCTTCGACAGGCTCAGGGTGCTGCTAAAACCGAAGGCATATTTGCTGAAATCTGGCAGGTGCTTAAAGAATCGGGCGACACGTATATTTACGACGCAGTTAAGAAAGGGATTGACACCGAAAAACTCAACTTTTCAACTTCTTTATCGCTTGACGACCCCAATCATCCATTATGGAGCGATTTGCCCGATGAAATTCGCAATGGTTTCAGAGTTGACTTAAAAAACAAAATAGTTGTTGCCGATGAAGAACCACACCTGTGGCAAATCCGGAAAGAATGGAATAAGCCTGCCCCCGAAAGCATTGCCCTTCCAACTGAAATATACCGTGAACTCATTGAACGCAGAAAACGTTACTGGGAAATACGCAAAAAGATTGATGCTGGTAAAATAACTCATATTAACGATTTTATTACCTACAACCTGAATATTCGTCAGTTTGCTCAGGATGTGGTAGATAACCATAGTGATCCTGAATTTATAAAGCATTTTTATCAGGCATTAAATAATATTACCATACTCGATCCCACTTGTGGCTCCGGTGCATTCCTGTTTGCCGCCATGAATATTCTTGAGCCCCTTTATGAAAGCTGCCTTATGCGTATGCGTGCGTTTGTGGAGGACGAAGATTTTGAAAATAATAAAGACAAATCTTCATTTCGCAATAGGTTCAAGTACTTTCGTGATGTGCTTGCCGAAACGCAAAACGAACACCACCCCAACCTACCCTACTTTATTTTTAAAAACATTATACTCCGCAATCTATATGGAGTTGACATTATGAAGGAAGCGGTTGAAATTGCCAAACTGCGTCTGTTCCTTAAGCTGGTGGCCACAGTTGACCCTGACTATTATAAACCAAACCTTGGACTGGAGCCATTACCCGATGTTGATTTTAACATTAGAGCTGGAAATACTTTAGTAGGATTTGCCAATGAAGCCGAACTGATCAGGAATATTCAGGTAGATATCACTGGCCAATTTAGGAGTGGTTATGAAAAAGAGCTAGTTTCAATTAAAGAAAAATGCGAAATTGTTGCCCGTACTTTTAAAAGATACAAAGAAATACAGCTAGACCAGGACAACGATTATCTAGATTTTAAAGCTGCAAAAGACGAACTTAATAATCGCCTGAAACAATTGGGTAACGATTTTAATATTTTACTTGCCAAAAGCCATTATAATATTGATTATAATGAAAAATCTGAAGCATCAATAAATATTTACAACAAATGGCTAAAAACCCACCAACCCTTCCATTGGTTTGCCGAATTCTATGAGATTATTCACGATAAAGGAGGGTTTGATGTGATTATTGGAAATCCACCTTATGTGGAGTATTCAAATGTAAAAAAAAATTATACCATTAAAGGGTATGAGACAGAAAGTTGTGGTAACTTATATGCTTATGTAATCGAAAGATGTTTAATCATTGGGAATGAAACTAGCAGATTAAGTATGATTATACCAATGAGCGGTACAGTTACTTTAAGAATGGGTTCATTACAAAAAATATTATCAAAAAACAAATTAACTCGTTGTTTGTATTTTGCGGGTGACTCGAATCCGGGACAATTATTTGATGGTGTTAAAAGTCAACTTAGTATATTTAATACAGAAAGATGTGATGGAATTAATAAAATCTGGACATCAAAATATAAAAGATGGTTTTATGAAGAAAGAGGTTTCTTATTTGAAACTTTAAGTTTATGTGATTCAACAAATTTTATTAAAGAATCTCATTTCAAGAAAATTCATTATGAAATTGAAAAGAGCATTTTAAATAAGTTACTAAAAAATAGATTATTGGGTGTTTATTTAACAAATTCCAACCATGATATTTTATATTATAAAAATGCGGGTAATGCTTATTATAGGATGTGTTATACGACAAAACCTATTACTAAAGAGAATGGTGTGTTAAAAGATTCATCAACATTAAATACAATTTCGTTCACATTTGGCAAACGAATCGCGCAAGGAATTATTTCTTCGAATCTTTTTAATTATTATTGGTTTATTTTTTCTGATTGTTATCATCTAACAAAACAAGATATTTGTGATTTTAGATTCATAGAAATTGAAAGAGTTACTGAAGAAAAAAGATTCAAACTGGAACAAATTTCTGTAAAATTAGAAGATAACTATCAAGCAAATTCTATTCTAAAAAAAACTAATTATAAAACTAAAGGCACAATTGAATATCAAGAGTTTTATCCACGTTTGTCTAAGTTCATTATTGATGAAATAGATATCGTATTAGCAGAACTTTATGGATTTACTGAAGAGGAGTTGGATTTTATTATCAATTACGATATTAAGTATAGGATGGGGAAGGAAATGGAGAATGGAGAGGAGGAATAAACTTGAATTTATAAAATGCTTACAGAAAAAGAAATAAAACAACTTTTGGATAAAGGCGAGGGTACGCGCATTGAGTTTAAACAAGCCCGGATTGGAGTCCCTGCTACTTTATACGATACCGTTTGCGCTTTTCTGAACAAAGAGGGAGGAATTATTTTATTGGGTGTTACGGATAACGGTGTTGTTCCTGGGCTCGATGCCGCCAATATTATGCAACTGAAACAAAATATTGTTACCGCGTTGAATAACCCCGATGTAATCAATCCGCCATACCCTTTGCCTGTAAGAGATGCAGAATATGAGGGGAAAAATATTCTTTATATCCGGGTTCCTGTAAGCTCGCTGGTGCATAAACATGCAGGAATTATTTATGACCGCGAAAACGATAGCGATATTAAGGTTATCGATGAAAGACAAATAGGCGAAATATATTTCAGGAAGCGACAAAGTTTTACCGAAACGCAGATATTCCCCGAATTAAAAATGGAGCATCTGAGTACGGATGTGTTTGCCAAGGTCAGAAAGCTTATTGCGGCCGTAAACACTACGCATCCATGGCTCACTGCTACTGATGAAAGAATACTACGCGATGTTAATTTCATAAGACGAGATTTTTCAACAGGAGAGGAAGGCTTAACCCTTGCATCTGCTCTGGTTTTCGGGAAAGACGAAACTATAGGTAATATTCTGCCCGCATATAAGTTAGATGTAATGGTGCGCAGGGAAAACACCGACCGATGGGACGATCGTCTTCCGCCACTAAGAACAAACCTTGTAGATACTTACATTAAAGTTTTAGATTTTGTAAAATCAAAATGGCCTGAAAAGTTCTATATTGAAGAAACTCAGCGAAAAGATCTGCGGGAATTGATTTTCAGAGAACTGGTGGCCAATGTTATTATTCATAGAGAGTATAATACCGCTCTGGCAAGCGAGATTATTATTTATACCGACAGGGTTGAGGCAAAAAATCCCAATAAACCCCGATTCACTGGGCCTTTGGACTTAGACACATTCAGTGCAGAACCTAAAAACCCCAATATTAGAAGGTTTTTCAGCGAATTAAACTGGGCAGACGAAATAGGTTCAGGGGTAAAAAATATTACCAAGTACTTAAATATCTATACTCCCGGTGCAAAACCATCTTTCATTGAAGGCGATACGTTTATAACTACTATTCCCCTGATTATTGACAGAATTGGCAGTAGATACGCCATGTTTATTGGTTTAGCCCGGTTAAATTCCAATCAGGTAGGGGAACGAAAATTAAATATATTAAAGAATATACCACTTAACTCAGAATTTAAAGAGTTGACAGATACTGATTTATTGGCAGTACAACTTGCTATGACATGGGAAGAAAAAAGCAGGGAGTTAGATAAATTAAGATTTTTGATTATCAACAACATACAGATTGAAAGAGTTAAAAAAGCGGTGAGTTGGGAGGAAAAAAGCGGGGAGTTATTAAAGAAAAGAGGCAAAACAATTCTGGGTATATTAATATTAACCCTTGAACCAGCAAGTCTTGAAGAACTTACAAAAACCCTTGGCTACAAAGACAAAGATCGTTTTAGAGATGATTATATAAAACCTCTCAGGGATAATGGTCTGCTTCAATACACAATCCCTGAGAAACCCAACGATCCAAATCAGGCATATTTGATTACACAACGAGGTAATGATTTTTTGGGAGGTCATCGGATTTAAGGTGAAAAAGCAGGAAGTAGTTTATGACGAAATTGCTGATAAAGATTGTGTTAGAACAAACATTAAAATATAAAGAGGGGGAGTTCGATTTAAAAAAGCGGGGAGTTTGTAAAGAAATCTTATATAACTGTGTTGAAAATGAAGATTGAACAACTATTTGGGAATGAAGAATTATTAAAACTGGAGAAGACAGCATTTCTCTGCAGTCGCAAGGTACCAGCCTCTGTGGTCTTAAAGTGCTATGACTGGGCTATCGAACAAAGAGAGCAAGGTAATTGTGTTATCAGCGGTTTTCATAGCCAGTTAGAGAAAGATGTATTGTATTATTTATTAAAAGGGAAACAGCCTATAATAATTGCATTAGCCCGTGGATTAAAGGAAAAAGTTGAACCAGAATTTAAAACACCGTTAGAACAAGGAAGAATCTTAATAATAACACCTTTTAATAAAACAGTTAAACGTGTAACCGAACAAACAGCAGAAATCAGAAATAAAATGATGATTGAACTTGCCGATACCATAACAGTTGGTTTTGTAAAAAAAGGCGGGAACCTTGATATGCTATTAAAATCAACAAATAAACCAATTACTAAACTTATATAGTCCTTTCGCTAAATAGTTTCTCAAACAAATCAGTATAGACCTTGCCTACTTTTCGGTAATTATTCTCCTCACCACCTCCTCAAATTCCGAGAGAATCATGGCGGTGGCCCCCCAAACCATCTCGTTCTGGAAACTATAATAGGGTGCGGTTATTGGGCGGCCATGGGAGGTTATCACCTTTACTGATTTTTTTGAGTCATCCAGCAAATGGGCTACATCAACCTCAACTATATACTCAACCTCCTGCAGGTTGGGTGAAAATTGTGGTTTCTGAGCAACTATGCCTACAAATGGTTGAACCAGAAGATTACTAACAGGAATAAATAGTTCCGTTAACTTACCAAGAATAGTAATTTGATTGGGTTCAACTCCAACCTCTTCATAGGTTTCCCTCAGTGCGGTTCCCTCAATGCTGGTATCGCTCTCGTCGACCTTACCACCAGGGAGGCTAACCTGTCCGCTATGGGGACCATCGTAGGTTTGGCGCTTAATCAGAACAAAGTCCAACCCTTGGCCGGAGGGGTAAAGCAGTATCATTACAGCGCTTTTCCGTGTTGCCATGTTGGGTGTAGTATTCCCAAGCAAATCGGCACGAACCGATGGCTCCATTCGCTTCTGCGCCTCATATCCGGGCAAAGGTTTTCCCAGGTTTAATTCTATTCCTTTAACAATTCTTACCGCTGAACTGCTCACATCAGTTGGTATTGTTTTTCAAAATTAGCTTTTTGGCTTACTTTTTGATTACTTACATCACAAAAAATGATATTAAAGCAAAACCAGAAAAAAGGTTTGCCAAATTTGTCTATATTTAAGGGTTGAATGAAAGTACTTAAATTAACTTAAATTGATTTTAATGTTAACCCATTGATATCATGCTTCTTAAAGAATATTAACCAAAAGCAATATTAGCCTATGAAACGACTTTTACTCCTACTTCTAGCAGCAACAGTTCTGGTTGGTGGCGGGTGTGCCTCAAAAAAGTATGCCAAAAAGGGAATGAAGTTTGAGCAAGCCGGTTTGTGGGAGCAAGCCGCCGATGCTTACATCCGTTCGCTTACCGCCAAGCGCGATAATATCGATGCCATTATTGGCCTTAAACGCGCAGGCCAACGCGTGCTGGATGAGCGTTCGCTAAAGGTTATTAAAGCATACGAGAACGACGACCTTAAACAAGCTGTTTACTCATACCTCGATGCTGAAAGCTTTAAAAACCAAGCCGCATCGCTTGGCGTTGAGCTTTCCATATCGAATATGGCAACCGATTACTTTAACGACGCAAAGCCCAAATACGTTGAAAAGATATACTCCGAAGCTCAAACCCTACTGGATGCAGAAAAGTTCAAGGATGCCGAGTCGCTGCTTACGGAGGTTAAACGCCTTCAGCCCGATTATGGAAATACGCAGGATATGCTAAAGGTTTCCAAATGCGAACCACTATACAGGCAAGCCAAGCAGTTCATGGATGCCGCCCAGTACCGTAAGGCCTATGCCAATTTAGATAAAATAGTAAAAGAGTTCACCAACTATAAGGATTCACGCGATTTACGCGATGAAGCCCTGCAAAAGGCAACCATTACCATAAGGGTTACCGACTTTAAATCAACAACCTACAGTACTGAAAGCATTGCCAAATCGGTTCAGGCCGAAGTTGTAAGCAAGCTAAACGCTCTAAATAACCCATTCATTAAGGTTATTGATGTTCAGAGTACCGATAAAATAATTGAGGAACAGCAACGAAGTGTAACTACAGGTTCCGACCTTGAGATAGGTAAATTACTTGCTGCAAAAGCCCTGCTAAGCGGCGACGTTTCGGTTATTGAAGCGACACAAGGCAAGCTAAATAAGACCGAAAAACGGGGATATATCCGCGAGGAAACTAAAACCAAGGATCCTAAAACCGGCGAGGAAAAGGTTAATGTCACCTACCGCAAGGTTATTTACTGGGTTTACAACCAAAAGAATAGCGTATCGGTTGCCCTAAAGTTCCAGCTTACCTCAACCGAAACGGGAGCAGTAATGGTATCGGATTTCATCCGGAGCAACCAAGCCGATGAGGTTAACTATGCCACATTCGATGGTCCATCATCCAAGCTGGTTCCCGGCTACTGGGAAAAAATAAATGCCGACTCGCCCAAGGATGTAATTAACGACAACCAGCTCGATGTGCGAAATCTACAGGAGTTACTTAAAGCTAAACGCGATATTGCAAGCATGAACACACTCATGTCAAACGCCATTGAGGATATAGCAAAGCGAACAGCACAAAAAATCAATCAGTACAACCCCGAAGAGTAAAAACGATGAAACGGATACTGGTATTACCGCTAGTAACAGCAATAATGCTGGGATGCGGAGGGAATAAAAAAGTTGCACAAGCACCTATCACCCCATCGTGGGTTCAGGGACGTCCCACTCAGGCCGGTTACTACATTGGAATAGGCTCCGCCCGAAAAACAACCCCTGACTACCAGCAGGCTGCCAAGCAGAGCGCTCTTGCCGACCTGGCTAGCGATATTTCGGTTTCCATTTCATCACAATCGGTGCTAAATGCCTTTGAAAGCCAAAACTACTTTTCTGAAGATTTCCGGTCATCAATTAGGGCTGAAGCACAAAAGGAACTTGAAGGTTACGAGGTGGTTGATAGCTGGGAAGACCAAAACACCTACTGGATCTACTATCGCCTATCAAAGGATACCTACAGGCGAATGGTTGAGGAGAAAAAGACAGCAGCAGCGGCCAAATCGCTCGACTTCTACGATAAGGCCATTGCAGCCATTGATGGGAACGATTCCCGAACTGCACTGCTAATGCTCATTAAGGCATTGGAACCTATTAAGCCATTTTTTGCCGAAACCATTACGGCAACATATCGCGATAAGCAAATCTTTCTGGGTAACGAGATTATATCTACCCTAACAAATACATTAAATTCGCTAACACTAAATGGACCTAAAGTTGTTAACGTTAAGTTAGGCTTTGGTATTGAAAGCAACCAGCTCACATACCTTGTTACCAGTAGTAACGGCATGCCACAAAAATCAATTCCGCTAAAAATCAACTACACTGAACGTCCACTTACCAACAACAGGATTATCACCAATAATCGGGGTGAAGCATCGTTTAGCATTGATGCCGTTCGCTCCCGCAAGCTAAGCGAAACCATTTCGGTAGAATTTGATTTTGAATCGATTGTAAAGGAAGCCACTCGCGATTTTGCTATAGGCAAAATTCTTGCCAGGTTTAAAACACCATCGGCCGAAACGCAGGTCAACGTAATCAGGCCAAAATTCATTGTGTCATCCACCGAAACCAACCTAGGTGCAGCTATAGAACGTAAGCCACTTGCCGAATCGCTTAAACGGAAAATCCTTGAAGCAGGCTTTCCCATAACCGAAAACCCAGCCGAAGCGGATTACAGGATCAACATAAACTCATCAACCAGGCAAACTGGCCAAAGCGGTCAGTATATCCAGGTTTCCCTGAACCTACAAGTTACCGTAACCAATGCAAGCGGCAATACAGTTTACTCTCACAGTACCGACCGTATAAATGCCTCGCATTTTGAAGCACAAACGGCAGGCGTAAATGCTTATACCAATGCAGCAAAGCGCATTGAGAGCAACATAGTTGAGGAACTTATTGAGAGGATAATCAAAGGCGATAGAGCTTATTAGTGTTCAGTTTATAGTGTATAGTGTTTAGTAGTGTTTGGTTTTTTGTGTTCAGCTTGCTTTAAAAACCGCTATTGGTCATTTGAAACACAAAAAACATCTTAACAAATTGTTTCTACTGACAAATTTCCTGTAAAAATATTTCAGGATACGCATTTCGGTTTAATGCACTCTAATCGCTCATTTTACCATTCCTAATCATTCCGTTCATTCCGGTTCATTCCAACCCATTTCCCCCACAATCAACTAACAACAATCAACCATCAACTACACTTGTCATCCTGAGCGCAGCGAAGGATCTGTAATAGACCACAATGGGATGATCCGCTAGCGCTCAACATGACAAAGTACTTAGAACAGCTGTCAACCAAAAACTATCAACTATCAACTTCAATTCCTGCCATTGCTGCCACTTTTAACTTTCCTCTGACATAATTCTGTCAGTTTTTTCATGCAAAAAAGTCAGTTTTAAGGTTTGGCACACGATGTGTAAATAACCTTAACGTGAAATTTTGGAAAACTAGTTGTAAACCTAAAAAACATAAGAAGCTATGTCGAACGTAAAGGTAAAACCTCTAGCCGATAGAGTGCTAGTAGAGCCCATGGAGGCCGAAGAAAAGACCTCGAGCGGAATCTACATTCCCGACACCGCAAAGGAAAAACCACAAAAAGGAACCATCATTGCAGTTGGTCCTGGCACCAAGGATGTTAACATGGAGGTAAAGGTTGGCGATGTTGTACTCTATGGCAAGTATGCAGGTACAGAAATCACCATCGATGGTAAGGATTACCTCATCATGAAACAATCCGACATTTTGGCTGTTATCTAAATCATTGATTGTAAACAATTAAAAAACGATAGACTATGTCATCAAAAGTATTAACCTTCGACATCGAAGCACGCGACAGGCTTAAAAAGGGTGTTGACCAGCTGGCAAATGCCGTAAAGGTTACCCTTGGCCCCAAAGGTCGCAACGTGGTTATTGAGAAGAAGTTTGGTTCGCAGCAGGTAACCAAGGATGGTGTAACCGTTGCCAAGGAAATTGAGCTCCCCGATCCTCTTGAAAACGTTGGGGCACAAATGGTTAAGGAGGTTGCCTCCAAAACCGCGGACAATGCTGGTGATGGTACTACCACTGCTACCGTTCTGGCACAAGCCATTGTTAACGTTGGTTTGAAAAACGTTACCGCTGGTGCTAACCCTATGGACCTAAAGCGTGGTATCGATAAGGCTGTAGCCAAAGTAGTTGAACACCTCAAAAAGCAATCGGTATCGGTTGGCGACGACTACCTGAAGATTGAACAGGTTGCTACCATATCGGCTAACAACGATAACGAGATAGGTAAACTCATTGCCGAGGCAATGAAAAAGGTGAAGAAGGAAGGTGTTATCACCGTTGAGGAGGCTAAAGGTATTGAAACAACCGTTGAGGTTGTTGAGGGTATGCAGTTCGACCGAGGATACATCTCGCCATACTTCATCACCGACCCTGAAAAGATGGAAGCCGTTCTGGAAAATCCCCTCATACTGATTACTGACCGCAAGGTTTCAACCATGAAGGATTTGCTTCCTATTCTGGAACCAGTTGCTCAGAACGGTCGTTCGTTGCTCATCATTGCCGAGGATGTTGAAGGCGAAGCCCTTGCTACCCTTGTTGTTAACAAGCTACGTGGCTCGCTAAAGATTGCTGCCGTTAAGGCCCCTGGCTTTGGCGATCGTCGCAAGGAAATGCTTGAGGATATTGCCATCCTCACCGGTGGAGTGGTAATTAGCGAGGAAAAAGGCTTACGCCTTGACAGCGCTAAGATGGATATGCTTGGCCGTGCCGAAAAGGTTACCATTGACAAGGAGAACACCACCATTGTTAACGGTGGCGGAAAGAAAGAAGCCATCGATAAGCGCGTGGCTCAAATCCGCACCCAGATTGAAAACACCTCCTCCGATTACGATCGCGAAAAACTACAGGAGCGCTTGGCTAAGCTAGCTGGTGGTGTTGCCGTACTCTATGTTGGTGCTGCCACCGAGACCGAAATGAAGGAAAAGAAAGACCGCGTTGACGATGCCCTTAGCGCTACCCGTGCCGCTGTTGAAGAGGGTATTGTTCCCGGTGGTGGAGTTGCCTACATCCGTGCCATTGAAGCTCTTGAGAACCTCAAGGGTAACAATGAGGATGAAACTACTGGCATCCAGATTGTGAAGAGGGCTATTGAAGAACCTCTCCGCCAGATTGTGGCTAACGCCGGCCTTGAAGGTTCAGTAATTGTTCAGAAGGTTAAGGAGGGCAAAGCCGACTTTGGTTACAATGCTCAAACCAACAGCTTTGAGAACCTGTTCCAGAGCGGTGTTATTGACCCAACCAAGGTTACCCGTGTAGCCCTTGAGAATGCCGCTTCAATTGCCGGTTTAATCCTTACCACTGAATGCGTAATTACCGAGAAGAAGGAAGATAAACCTGCCCCAATGGGTAACCCCGGAATGGGCGGTATGGACATGATGTAAAATTCATGGCAAAATATAGTGGAAACGGAGGGATAATTCCCTCCGTTTTTTTATATTTGGTTAATTCCAAATATTACCTGTCATGTCCAGTAAGAAAAAGAACCCTGCTTTTGTAAATCAAATTTTTGAAGAAACCCGAAAAAATATTTCTGACAAGCTTCATTTAATTGCCATGCTTGTTGCCATTCCTTCATGCACATTGTCAGGTATTCGTCTTTTTACCATTGGATTTAAACCACTTTTTCTTATCGATGTAGTCTTTGCTGTAATTGTTACCATTACATATATTTTTAAGACACGTTTTCACTACCAATTGCGTATAACTTTCCTATTGGCTTATTTTTTCTTAATTGGAATCCTATCGCTTCACACCTTCGGGTTGATGGGGTTTGGCATGTTAATACTTTTTATTGTATCGGTAATACTTACTGCGCTTTTTGGGCTTAGGTACGGACTGGTTGCCATTGTCATATCATTGATTACTGTTAGCTTTTCACTATATGCATTTTACAAGCATTGGATCACCTTCGATTTAAACTTTAATTTTCTTGCCTACGACGGATACCACCTATTTACTAGAGGTATTTTCTTTTTTTCTTATTTAATTGTAACCGTTGTTATAGTTGGCTTCATAAACCGAAGTTTTGCTCAGGCTTATAGTAAACTTGAAGTAAGCGAGTCGAGGCTAAACCTTGCCATATCGAGTGTAGATGAGGTGGTTTGGGATTTCAACCTAACTAATCGTAGCTTTTTTGTAAGCGAAAAGTTTGATGACGTAGTAAAAATTAGTTCAAAAGACAACTTTAAAACCCTAAAGGATTGGCTATTACGCATACATCCCGACGATAGAAAACCTTTGCTCGAAAGAATACGTAACCATATTTTAGGTGAAACCCCAGTGATTTGGGCAGAATATAGATTTAAAGACGACTATGGACAATGGCAATGGTTGCAAACCCGTGCTAGAATTATTGAACGAAAAGCCAATGGTTTCCCCTAAAGAGTTATTGGTACACACTCCAATATTACCATCTACAAAAAGTTACACGAAGAGTTGCTGGAGGTTGAAAACCGTTACCGAACTCTATTCTTAATGGCCAACGACCCAATACTTATAGTTGCGAAAAATGGTTTAATTGTTGATGCAAACCTAAAAGCATCAAAAATTTTTGGATACACATCCGATTCAATTACAGGTCAAAACATTGCTGACCTATGTTCGAAAAGCGATAGTAACTCACTGAACTTTTTCAATCTCTTTGCAGATAATAAAATTATCCCTACTAATCGGTTTGAATTAATAATGCTTCGGAATCAATCAGAACCATTTCCGGTTGAGGCAAGCATTGCTTCAATTACCGATCTTGGGGAAAGCTTACATCAAGTTGTAATACACGATTTAACCTTGCTGCAAAGGTTTGAGCGTGAAAAAATAAATGCGGTTGCTGAAATGGAAGAACGGGAAAGGCAGCGGCTTGCCAGTAATTTGCACGATGATGTGGGCCCCCTGCTTTCAAGCCTTAACATGTACCTTTCGCTTTTAGCTAACCATAAAGGCAATCAGGATGAACTGGTTGCCAGTATGCAAGACATACTCCGCGACACCATTGCCAGCGTTAGGGAGATTTCACACAATTTAAGCCCACAAAACCTACTAACTGACGGTCTGGTGATTGCCCTTACTCGTCATTTTGAACGGTATAACAGTATTATCAATATCCATTTTGATCATAATCTTGAAAATCAACGATTATCCAGGATAATTGAAATTACCTGCTACAGGATTTTAAAAGAGTTTCTGAATAACACCATTAAGTATGCGAATGCAAGTAATGTATACGTTAAGCTTTTCCTTGAGAACTCAAAATTAACACTCACGTACACTCACGATGGGGAGGGTTTCGATTTTAAGAAGGAAATGCAGAAATCAAAGGGTATTGGTTTGATAAACATAGTTGAAAGGCTTAACTCCATTAAGGCAAAATACAGGGTTAATAGCGAACCTTTCAAGAAAGGCTTCAGCTTTGAGCTAACCATGAATGTTTAAAACATAAGCTAATATGAGCCCCAAGCGAATAGTAATAGCTGATGATCACCAAATCCTTCGTGACGGTATAAAAGCGCTGCTTTTAGCCATGGATGATGTTACCCTGGTTGGAGAAGCAGCCAATGGCTCGGAACTCATTGACTTGATCAATAGAACAACTACCGACCTTATACTGCTTGACATTCGGATGCCAGTAATGGATGGAGTTGAAGCCGCAAAAATTATTAGAGGAAAAGGCTATCAGATGCCCATTCTGGTGCTTTCTATGTTCGACGATTTTAATTTTTACGATGCCCTGTTGGACATTGGGGTTAATGGCTTTTTGCTTAAGGAAAGCGGCTATAACGAATTGAGCCAGGCCATTAAATCGGCACTTGAAGGCAGAGCCTATTTCTCTCCCGAATTGATGTTAAGGTTGCTGCGATCAAAGAAGCAAGAAACATCAATTAAAATAAATGAAAGAGAACGCGAACTAATTACACTTATCTGCAGAGGGTTTTCATCGAACGAAATTGCCAAACAGCTGAACCGAAGCATAAGTGCAGTGGAAAAGGCGAGGGCCGAGTTACTTGTTAAGACAAAAACACCAAATTCTACCGCCCTGGCAGTTTATGCAATAAAGCATAATCTAGTTAACCTAAGCGATATCTAAAAATCAAAAATCTCGACTAATTTCTCAAGGGTAAGGTCGTCCTTATGAAGATAATATGTTGCACCAGAAAATAGCATGTTTTTCATGGTTTCAAGGTCTTTGTTAAACGAAACGGCCACCACTCTAGTGGCACGATAGTATTCCTTACTAATCTCCTTAGTAGCAGCAACACCGCCAATGCCTGGCATATTAACGTCCATGAAGATTACATTGTAAGGTGAATTCTTACTCACCATTTCAACTGCATCCTCACCATTTGATGCTGTTTCCAATTGGCTAAGCTTATTTCCTAACACTGTTTGAACTAACAGGCTTAATGTTTTTACAAAGGTTGGGTTATCATCAACAATCAAAACCCTATAGCTGTTAAGAGTCATGGTATTTCATTTTTTTAGTTAAATAAACTTAGATTTTAATCGCTTCACTCTAGATATATCTAGCTTAAAATATCCAATTGATTCAACCAATTGCTCTGCCTGGGCATTTATTTCCTCAGCACTGGAAGCCAGTTCCTCACTGGTTGAAGCATTTTGCTGAGCAATACTATTTAGTTGCTGTATAGCAGCATTAATCTGATTTATTCCATTCCGCTGTTCCTGAGTTGCAGCGGCTATCTCCTCAACTAAAAGGGAGGTCCTTTCAACTTCTGGGAGCAATCCATTAATAAGGCTCCCCGACTCCTCCGCAAGGTTTTGGCTGTTTTTTGAAATTTCAACTATCTCACTTGCTGCATTCTTACTATGCTCTGCCAGCCTGCGAACTTCAGCAGCAACTACAGCAAAACCTTTCCCATGTTCACCAGCACGAGCGGCCTCAACGGCAGCATTTAATGCTAATAGATTGGTTTGGAATGCTATATCGGATATTATATTGATTTTATCAGATATGGCACGTGCTGCATTAACACTTCTGCTTGAAGCCTCACGAACCCTTTCCATTTTACCCTGCATCTCTTTAGCAATAAATTTTGCCTGTTGTGAGTTGTCGGCATTCTGCTCGATATTGGATGCTATTTCCTCAATCGATGCCGAGACCTCCTCTACTGAGCTTGCTTGATTGTTTGCTCCTTCAGAAATTTGCTCCGAATTTGAGGTAAACTGGACACTAGCTGTGGAAAGCTGATTTGCAGACAATGAAATTGCTGTAGTTACCTCTGTGAGCTTGGCGGTAAGCTTCTCCGTGGAATTAGCCAGAACACCTGTTTCATCGTTACGTTTTAGTAAGTCCTTATCAACATTAACTGATAAGTCACCTTCGCTCAACGAATCCAAAACATTTACGATATTTAGCAAAGGCTTTTTAATAATGCGGTTAACATAAACATAGGCCAAAACACTAATTGCAACCTGCAGAGGAAATCCCCAAAGGTTGTGTATAGGCCCAATTTTAGCAATAACTCCTGAGATAAAGGCAACAAGTATTATTGCCAAACCAGTAGCAATCCCAATTTTGAATAGTAGAGATTTCTTGAACAATAGACGCATTACGATGATCATAATTGTAATACTAACTGGTCCTGCTAGAATTACTGAAAGCCAAGTTACTCCGTACATACCGTAATAATTATTAGTTTCAATACAAAGGAATACATTTGTTCTGCTGCAGTAAAGATGTTTTTTTCAAAAATGAATGAAGAAAACCTCATAGTTCATAAAAACCTTTACTAAATTGCTGGGTAAATTGAAAGAGATGAAAAAATCAATAATTGGACTTACGCTTGGCGCAATAGCCGGAGTATTGGATATAATTCCTATGATTCTTCAAGATTTAAGTTGGGATGCTAACCTTTCGGCATTTACGCTTTGGTTGGTGGTAGGATTCTTGATTTCAGTTACGGATATCAAGTATCCGGGCTGGCTTAAAGGGGTATTGCTAGCATTTCTTGTTCTTCTGCCATCGGCCATTATTATTGGTGCAAAAGAGCCTTTTAGCTTGATTCCTATCGCAATTTTGACATCGATACTAGGGGCACTCCTGGGCTATACTTACCATAGAGTTGTTAAAAAACTTAGCTAACTTTGTAGGAGAATTAATATAATCCAAATAACCATGACATTAGAGGAACGTATAAACCAGGATATCAAGGCAGCCATGATGGCAAAGGATAAGGTACGCCTTGAGGCTTTAAGAGCCGTTAAAAGCGCCATTCTGCTTGCTAAAACCGATGGCGAACACAAGGATTCACTATCGGCTGATGTTGAAATGAAAATCCTGCAAAAACAGGTTAAGCAACGCAAGGATGCTGCCGAGCAGTACATTCAGGCTGGGAGAAAGGAGTTGGCCGATAAGGAGTTGGCCGAAGCCTCAGTAATTGAGGAATACCTTCCCAAGATGCTCAGTTCTGATGAGCTAAAGGCTGAGCTCCAAAAGATTATTGCTGAAGTAGGGGCAAAGGCTCCTTCCGATATGGGAAAGGTAATGGGAGTTGCATCAAAGGCACTGGCTGGCAAAGCCGAAGGTAAAGCCATTGCCGATATGGTAAAGCAGCTTCTTGCAGGTAATTAGTCCTCCACTGGTCGGAACTTGTCAGTTCCCTCAATACGCTCCAGCTCCGACCCGGTTTTCAGTTTCAGGTACGGAATTATAGCCGGGTCGCAGTTGGCAATATAGTTCAGATCGAACATCATGAAGTGGTAGGGATTCTCAACGTATTCCTCATCTTCGGTACCGGAATAAAAGCGCCAACCGCTATCCTCGGTTTCCTCAGGCCTTTCACGATGCATGTAACCCACAGGCTCACCATCAACGGTTATTTTGTCCGAAGCGTAGCAGTATCTTCCCGAGGGTATTAAATCCTTAACGTCTTCAGGTCTTATTTTATACTTAAACTCCCCCATGTTTTACCATTATTAAATTAAAAAGTACAATGCAAAAAAGTGACACGCACTGCCAAGTATTATAAAAAGGTGAAATATACCGTGAACAAAGGCATAGTGATCTTTAAGGTAGAAAATAACGCTTGAACTGTAGGCTAAACAGCCTGATAGAAGAAACCATAACGATAGGTTGGGAGTATTTTTAATGATAGGAACAACGGCAATTAATCCAATCCACCCCATTGCAATGTAAAGCCATGCCGATACGCTTCGGTACTTTACGGAGTAAAACCATAGCTTAAACACCACTCCTGCTATAGCCATTCCCCAAACCAGTCCAAAAACAGTCCAACCCAACCAACCCTTTATGCTCAGTAAAGCAAAAGGGGTATAGGTTGCTGCTATTAAAATATAGATTGAAGAATGATCAAACTTGTTTAGGTTGAACTTAACCCGAGGGTTAATAGCGGAATGGAAAAGTGTTGATGCTGTGTAAAGGTTTATTAATCCGGCTCCAAATATTGAGTAAGTAACGATATGCCAGGCTGTGCCATGTAAAGCCGCGCGTATAACCAGTAGAACTGTGGCAGCAATAGCAAGCACTATACCAACCCCATGGCTTGTGCTATTAACAATCTCCTCATACTTTTTAATTCTTTTCCTTGACGAATTCATACAAAATGCTTTTAAAACCTTATAAAGGTAGTTAAAATTGGGGTTTGTTAAAGCTAATTACTATTTCATTTGGTTAAGGATGCTGAATATTCCATGGCCAGAAAGCCTGAAACGCTTTACTATGCCCTAAACTCCTATGCTTTCCTTTATAATCAAAATTCAGCATGAAAGTTTAACGCTTTTAACTTTACCCATTAATCCTTGTCCTTTAAACTTTATCCTTTATCCTTTATCCTTTCCCCCTCCCCTATCCGTAATTCACAACTTTTCAGTATCTTTGCAGTTCAATTGAATAGAATAGGATGGAGAATATCAGGAACTTTTGCATTATTGCCCATATTGATCATGGGAAAAGCACCCTGGCCGACAGGCTACTGGAGTTAACCAATACCCTATCGGACCGCGAGTTACAGGAACAGGTGCTGGACAGCATGGACTTGGAGCGAGAGAAGGGCATTACCATTAAAAGCCACGCCATACAAATGGAGTACACCTTTCAGGGCAAACAGTATAAGCTTAACCTGATTGACACCCCGGGACACGTAGATTTTTCGTACGAAGTGTCGCGAGCCATAGCCTCATGCGAGGGCGCACTGCTGGTGGTTGATGCCACTCAGGGCATACAAGCCCAAACCATATCGAACCTCTACCTTGCACTTAACCACGACCTGGAGATAATCCCTGTTATCAACAAGATAGATATGGATGCAGCCATGGTGGACGACGTAAAGGATCAGATTGTTGATTTGCTTGGCTGCAAACGCGATGAGATAATCCCTGTTAGTGCAAAAACCGGCGAAGGTGTGGACAAAGTACTTGAGGCTATTGTTACCCGTGTTAAACCGCCCGTTGGCGACCCAAATGCACCCTTGCAAGCTTTGATATTCGACTCAGTTTTCAACTCGTTCCGCGGCATTATTGCCTACTACAAAGTATTTAACGGAACTATTCGAAAAGGCGATAAGGTTAAATTTTTCAATACAGGACGGGAGTACGAGGCCGATGAGGTAGGTATTCTTCGGCTAAAGTTACAGCCTCGCGATTACATTAGCGCTGGCGATGTAGGTTACATCATATCGGGCATTAAGGAATCGAATGAGGTTAAGGTGGGCGATACCATCACTCACGTGGAGCGCCCCTGCAATAAGGCCATTGCCGGTTTTGAGGATGTTAAGCCTATGCTGTTTGCAGGCCTTTACCCGGTTGATGCCGATGAGTATGAGGATCTCAGAGCTTCGCTTGAAAAACTGAAACTTAACGATGCCTCCATCACCTTTGAGCCCGAATCGTCGCTTGCACTAGGTTTTGGGTTCCGATGCGGATTCCTGGGGCTGCTGCACATGGAAATTGTGCAGGAACGCCTATACCGCGAGTTCGACATGGATGTAATTACCACCGTGCCCAACGTTTCATACCTTGTTCACACAACAAAGGGAGAGGTTGTTGAGGTTCATAACCCCAGCGGCTTACCTCCTCAAACCACCATCGATTACATTGAGGAACCCGTAATTTCGGCTCAAATTATTACAAAATCGGAATACCTTGGTGCAGTAATGAAACTCTGTATCGACAAGCGAGGAATTCTCAAAAATCAGGTATTCCTTACCTCCGACAGGGTTGAACTTTCGTTCCGGTTACCCCTGAGCGAGATTGTGTTTGACTTTTACGATAAGCTCAAGTCCATTTCACGTGGATACGCCTCGTTCGATTACGTGATGGATGGCTACCAGGAAGCAAAACTTGTAAAACTCGATATACTCCTTAACGGCGAAATGGTCGACGCACTTTCGTCGCTAATCCACCAGGATCATGCCTACGATTTTGGCCGCAAGATGTGCGAGAAACTAAAAGAACTCATTCCCCGCCAGCAGTTCGATATCGCAATCCAAGCTGCCATTGGCTCAAAGATTATTGCACGCGAAACTGTAAAGGCGCTTCGCAAGGATGTAACCGCAAAGTGTTATGGGGGTGACATCACGCGTAAGCGAAAGCTGCTCGAGAAACAGAAGAAGGGAAAGAAACGTATGCGCCAGATAGGTACAGTTGAGGTGCCCCAGCAGGCTTTTCTGGCAGTTCTAAAAATGGATTAGCATAATAAAATGGTATTACAAAAAATACGAAAGGCCCGAAGGACGCTTCAGCTGGGATTAACTTCGGGACAAACAGGCATTTATAACCGTTACCTTAGAGAGAATGAGGGTTGGGATGCTCACCTTACCAACTCAAAACAAGCTATTACCAATGCTGTAAATCGCTTTAACCCAAAGAGCGTATGTATTTTGGGTAGCGGTTTACTACTTGATGTTCCAGTTGATGAGCTGCTCACACGAGGTATAGGCTTAAACCTTGTTGATTTAGCCCACCCTGCTAGTATCATCAAAAAGTACTCATTAAACCCTCAAATACAATTTGAAACGCACGACCTAACAGGAGGGCTAATACACTACCTACAAACAACCAAGCTAAAGGATATAAACTTTTTCACACTCATAAACCTTGTTTCAAGGGCAAATGCCTACACCACCGATGCCGATCTTGTTGTTTCGCTAAACGTGTTAAGCCAGCTAAGCGATATACCCATTGAATTCCTTAAACAAAAGAAAAAGCTTACTGACTGGCAGTGTGTTGAATTAGCAAGTACAATTCAACAAAAGCACATAGAAAGCCTTCCGAAAGGGAAATCGCTATTGATATCGGATATTCTGGAAGAGTTTTACGATGAGCGAGGTTCGCTTATTGCTACTCGCCCAACTGTATTTATTGACCTATCAAACCTCACCCAGGTTCAGGAATGGCAATGGGATTTTGACACAGCCAAAACCTATAACGAGGATGCCATTACAAAGCTAAGGGTAGTTTCAGGATTAGTGCACTAAAAAAGGGCTAACCCTAACAGGGAAGCCCTTATGTTTAGTGTATTGTTTTGCTCTATTTAACCGGCACCCAGCAACGCACCCAGTCAATTTCCATGTATGCTGGAAGTTTAGCATCGTCAATTTTACCGTTTACGCTCGATGCAAAAACCAGGTACATTGGTATATCAGGAGTAACATTCCTTTCAACTTTATATGGAGTTCCATTTATACTCCAAACTATGTTACTGTTGTTCCATTCAACTCCCAGAATGTAGAAATTCTGACTACACTTAACCCCGCCTATGCTACTAATGCTCTTTGATATTTTATTATTGCCCTTGGGGGTGTAGTATGCACCGGAGAAAGAGTTAGGCTTGCTATCGGTCTTTACAAAAATGTCAATCTCAGGTAATACAGTATTACCAACAAGATAAAAAGCATGTGTTACACCCGGAGTGCACGACAGGCGAATTTTTGCCTCAACCCTTCCTTCCTTTAACCTCAGGATATGGCCAGTGTTGATAACGCCCGAAGTGTACTCGTAAGTTTTGGGTACAAAGCCAAACTTTGAATCCCAGCCAATCCCTTCGGACTTTTCCTTTCGGGTTACAATGCGCAAAACGCTATCCTTGATCTCAAAATTTTTATCGGTATAGTTCTGCTTATCGGTGGTAAATGAATAGTTCTTGTTAAGGAGCGCATCGCCCCAAAAGAACTTTGTAAGCCATTTTTGATGATCAATGGCATTGGAATCAAAATCGTCGTAGAATTCAAGTTTCCACTCTCTAATCTCATTGAACTTGCTGCTGTCGCGCTCTAAACTGAGAAACCATTTAATTTTATCGGAATTTTGTAGCTTTTGGTACTCAACCAGCTTAGCGTAAACCTCGCTTTGTTCAAACTTATTCTTTGATAAAAGATATTTTTTGCGATTTTGAAATTCAGCTGATTCCACCTTGCTCTTTAGCTCAAGATACCTTGAAACTGTAGATGTAACCTCACCCCCTTTGTTCAGGTAAGCTTTAACCTCCTTGGATTTAGCTATGGAAATAAACTCCTTTTCGGTATTGAACTCTGCGGAGCCCTTATATGTCAACTTTTTAAGTTCGGCCTTAACCCTCTGATGCTCACCACTCTTAAACCACTGGGTTAGTTCGCGGAAGCGTTTTAGCTCAGCAGATTCGGTGTATTCAATAAACTCATTGTACTCGTTCTGAAGAGCGCTTCTTTTTGACTCAACCTGTTGGGTATCCTTAAATGCGCCAAAAAGGCGATTGGTAAAAACTTTAAATTTCGAGGGAACTGCCATTGGTTTAAGGTTTAGGGTATTACTGTTGAATTGGTATCATTTTAAAGGGAATCTTCAGGTGTTCAGCATAATCCTCTCCCGCCTCAATCATATCCTCATCGTCCTCCATGTAATGCCAGTTCACTACCACTGAAAAACCCTTTTTATGAACTTCGCGGAATTTTTCGAGAATCTTCAGGATCATCTTTGATGAGGATGTATTGTAGTAGTCGAACTTCATGTTAATTTCGGTTTTCTCGTTAGGATTTTCAATGTACTTGTCTATCCACTCCAGAACCGGCTGATAAAATGAGTTAACATCCTCAGGCAAAGAGTTTCCTGCAAATTCAATAATCGCTTTATCTTTATCGAGAACAACCTTTGGGGTTTCCATGGTTGGCTCTATCTCAACTCTATCCATATCAATTATGGCTTTTTATACTTAATAACCATAAAGTTATTAAATATTTATTAAAAACCAAACCTTACCAATACAAAAAAACGAAAAAAAGTTGAATAAATTGACTGCAGCTAGTAAATCATTTTAAAACCTTTGCCACGAACGTTAATAATTTCAATGGTTGGATCGTTGGCAAGGTATTTACGTAACTTTGTAATATAAACATCCATGCTCCGGGCGTTAAAGTAGCTATCGTCGGCCCAAATGGTTTTAAGGGCAAAGTTGCGGTCAAGCAGGGTGTTGCGGTTTAGGCAAAGATACTTGAGCAATTCGCTTTCCTTGGTAGTTAGCTTACGCACATCATCCTCGTAGGTAAGGGTTTGTTTGGTGGCATCGAAAACGTACTTGCCAATCTGGAAAAGGGTTTGCTCTGCCCCGTTGGCATCCTTGCGTGTACGGCGTAGGATAGCCTCAAGCCTCATGAGCAGTTCCTCAATGCTAAAGGGTTTGGTCATGTAATCGTCCGCGCCAATGGCAAATCCTTCAATTACATCCTCCTTCATGGATTTGGCGGTAAGGAAAAGAATGGGCATGCTGGGGTTTACCATTCTGATTTCTTTGGCTAGGGTAAAACCATCTTTTAAAGGCATCATCACATCAAGGATGCAGATGTCGTAGTAGTTGTTCTGGAAGCCCTTGTAAGCCTTTTCGCCATCCTTATACAGGTCAACATCGTATTCTTTAGCTTGAAGATACTCCTTGAGTAGGTATCCGAGGTTTTCGTCGTCCTCGGCAAGCATTACTCTAATTTTTCGTTGGTTCATGGTTATACTAGTTATTTAGGTATGTACGATTGTTCTGCCGGTCCGCTCCAGGGCATGAAAAACGAAAAAGTACTCCCCTCGCCCAGCTTGCTCTCAACCCATATTTTTCCGCCATGCGCCTCCACAATCTTTTTAACGTAGCTAAGGCCTAAACCAAAGCCCTTCACGTTATGTATATTGCCGCTTGGAACCCTGTAAAACTGGTCAAAAATCTTTTTCAGGTTGTCGCGGCTAATGCCAATACCATTATCCTTAACTGCAACAACTATTCCATTAGACACGTCTTTGGTGATAATGTTTATTACCGGATTACCATTTCGGTACTTGGTGGCATTATCGAGTAGGTTATTTATAACATTTGTGATATGAACCTCATCGGCCTTAACGATGGGCGATTTGGCGTTGAATTCATGAATAATTATTCCATCCTGTGAGTTGAGCTGCAGGGCAAAGTTATTGGTTACCTTTTTGATAACGTCGTGAACATCAACCTCCTTGATCTTAAGCCGCAGCTTGGCGCGTTCAAATATTGCCATTTGTAACACCTTTTCCACCTGCAAGCCGAGCCGCTTACTCTCATCGGCTATAACACCACCCAGGTAATCGAGGTTTTTACGCTCATGGGGTATGCTTTTATCGTTAAGCATTTGCGCAGCAAGCGATATGGTTGATATGGGTGTTTTTAGCTCGTGGGTCATGTTACTTACAAAGTCATTTCTTATTTCCGATATCCTTTTCTGCTTGAAGATAATGTAAAGCGTGATTGTAAATATAGAAATAATTAACAATGTGAGCAATAGGGTTCCAAAGGTCATGGGGCCCAATGATCCCAGCAGGTAAGTTTTTTGGTTTGGAAAGTAAAGGGTTAAAAAGTAACGGCGTGCAAAGAAATCGTTAGGGAAAAGCTTGTCGCGCAAAACAAGACCCCTGAAGTTTGCCTTAAACCGTGGGCTGCTGTAAATGGTGCTATCCTTCTCGTTGGTTACCCGATACTCGTACCGGGCATCAATGCCCTTGCGGGTAAGTTCGCGATGAATAATGGAATCGAGCTGTTCCTGCGAAATCCTTTCATGTAGCGGGAGCTCAACCCGGATCATACGGTCAACAATGTTCTCAACAAAAACCGTTTTCTTGAGCAGCTTGTCGTTTACATTAACGCTAAGCTGTTGTCGATTCGATTCAGCTGGATCCGATGAAATTTTTACCGGTAAGTTACCCAGTAAGCTCGAATCAAATAGGGTTTTGGTTATTGCTGGCAGCTTAAGGGTATCGAGGTTATTCAGCGTAAAAACCTGTTGGCTTATTTGCTTGGTTCTGAATCCACTTTTGGTCTTGTTCAGGATATCCTGGCGGTACGACATCCGTGCGGAACCGCTGGTGTTTACCGAGTAGTAGGGCTTTATTTCATCAATTACCTGAACTATGGTTTCCTGCTTTTCTACCTCATCAATTATGCGTTCCATTGCCAGGCTGGCTGTTTGGGCAAACTGCTCCTCTTTGATTTGCACAGCAATCCTTATCCATTTGGACTGTAGTAGAACCAAGCCTATTGACGCAATGGTAATAACCCCTGTAAGTATGAATAGTAATTTCCTGCTCATGAGAGCAAAGGTAATTTTTATGAAATGGCTTGGGCTACTCTTAACAAAGTTTAACCCTGAAGAGTGTTTTGATAACAGAATTACGTAGATTGCTGATTATGAAACTAAACCGTTTTAACTATTCAGCGCAGTAGGGTTCCTTAAGCTTTAGGAGGGAGGGTTGAACGTGGGTTATAACCTGAATTCCTTTTATTGATTTCAAATGCTTAAGCATATCGGCAATAAACTGTTCGTCGGTATCGCCACTTATCTCCATAATATAATCAATGTTTGATAGCTTTGCATGTAGAACCCTACCCGTAACCTTATTGCCTATAAGGGTGATTACCCTTCCTGCATAGGTTTGCCTATCGGTAAACGAAGGGAAGCCCAAAATATCCTCAAGTTCAGTATTATGGGTTAGAGAGAAAGTGCACGCCTGATTGATATTCCAGACCATTTGGCTTATACTCAACGATGAGGCAATAGCCAGGAGCTTGAACTCAGTTGGCTCATCTTTAAGTATTTGCTTTTTTGATGCAACCATGAGGTAATGGGTTTGTCCACAAAGTTAAAGTTTTTGAATAAAAAAACGGGCGTTGGCCCGTTTTGTACTACTTTTTCTTTATCAGGAATAAATACACCGGGAAATGGTCGGAATATCCACCGGTAAAATTGTTTCCAACGTAGGTTCGCCAGGGGTAACCGGCGAATTGACCGCTTGGTTGCTGTAAAAATGGTTTGTTAAACACTTTTGACTTGAAGAATGTCCACGTTGACTTATCGCCGTTCAAAAGGGCTTGGGTAATAATTAGGTTATCAAAAAGATTCCATGAATCGCGGTAGGCCAATGTTCCAATCCCTTCGTGGTATAAGCTGCCCATGGCATTGAATAGTTCGCCTGGCTTCAGCTTTTCACGGTAAGGATTTGCTCCCAGTCCCTTTACAATGCTGGGGCTATCGGGGTCATCGTTCAAGTCGCCCATAATAATAATCTTGGCATTTGCATCGGTTGCCAGAATGGAATCGACAATGGAACGGGTTAGCCTGGCTGCCGCCATACGGAAAGGCAGGCTACGCTTTTCGCCACCCCGGCGCGAAGGCCAATGGTTAACAATGATATGCAGAGGCTCCCCATCGAGTAAACCGCTAACAACCAGCTGATCGCGAGTCTTAAAGTTTGGGTTATCGGGAATACGAAGCGTAGCAGAACGGTGCGAAGTTACCTTAAAGAACTCGGGACGGTAAAGCAAACCAACATCTACTCCACGGGCATCGGGCGAATCGTAATGCACAATTGAATACCCTGAAGGTTTAAGCTTTGGGGAAGCAATTAAATCTTCAAGTACGTTTCTATTCTCAATCTCACAAACTCCAAGTATTGCAGGTCCCCCGGGAAATAATTCCCCGCCAATTTGCGAAATTACATCTGACATGTGGTCAATCTTATGCCAGTACCGGGCCGACGTGAACTTATTTGCTCCCTCAGGGGTAAACTCAGTATCGTTTGGGCCTGGTATGGTATCGAACAGGTTCTCCAAATTGTAAAACGCTATGCAGCTTACCTTATACTGTTCTTTTTGGTCAGTGGCCTGAGCAAATAGCAGATGAACAGAAAGTAGCAAAAAAGCAAACACCATTGTGGCCCTTTGTAGTAATATTTTACACATATACTGTTAATTTATAGAAAAAGTATGCCGACAAAGATAAAACTAAACGAAAAAAAAGAATTTAAAAAATGAAAAATTATATTAAAAAGTGTCATTTTTGCAAGTGCAATTATAGTTTTAAATTTTAGAATTATCCACTGAAACTGAATATTTAAATGAGGCGATTACTTTTAATGTTAATGGTTGGGTTGTTTTACAGCACAACCACTGTACTGGCTCAATACAATGTGAGCGGGTACGTTAAGGACTCCCAAACCGGTAGTGCTTTGCCCGGTGTAACCGTACAAGTGGTGGGAATAAACCAAGCCGCAACCACCGATGCTAACGGCTACTATCAGTTCTCGGGTCTTCAGGCAGGCAAGTACATCATTGACTACATCCTATCCGGGTACCAAACGGTTGAAAATGAGGTAAATGTTGAAGGCGATCTTCAACTGCCCGATGTTACAATGAATAGAGGTTTACCCGACGATGCTTACGCAACGTTTAACGAGGTGACAGTTTCGCTCGACGACCTCGAGAGCGAATCGAAAGGGCAAGCCGTGAGCGGATTACTTCAATCGCAAAACGATGCTTTCTCCTCAGCTGCTTCGTTTACTTTTAGCGCAGCCCGCTTTAATATTAGGGGATACGAACCGGAATACTCGCTATTGTTCATGAACGGTGTTCCTGTTAACGATCCTGAAAGCGGTTTTGCCGGATGGAGTTCATGGGGCGGTTTAAACGATGTAACCCGAAACAGGGAGTCGAGAAATGGGTTAACTCCAACCGATTGGTCGTTCGGCGGGCTTGGCGGTGCAACCTTCCTGAATGTACGGGCATCGCAGCAACGTATCGGAACACGTATTTCTTACGCATCGAGCAATAGAACCTACACCAACAGGCTCATGTTTACCCATTCAACCGGGTTAATGGAGAATGGGGTTGCTTTCACCCTAAGCGGTTCGCGCCGTTGGGCTGAAGAGGGTTATGTTGAAGGTACCAACTACGATGCATGGGCTTACTTTATTGGCATTGAAAAGAAATTTAACGATAAGCACTCCGTTGCATTCACTACCTTTAATGCACCAATAAAAAGGGCCATGCAGGGTGTATCGACCGATGAGGCCAATAACCTTGCCGGATCTAACTTTTACAATCCCAACTGGGGTTACCAAAACGGCGAAAAACGCAACGCTCGCGTTAGGTTCCAGCAAGAGCCTACCTTTATTCTTAACCACTACTGGGATATTAACTCAAACCTGAAGCTGACCTCTACAGCTGGATTCTCGTTTGGCACATACCAAACAACCGGCCTTAACTGGTACGATGCTCAGGATCCCCGCCCCGATTACTACCGTAAACTCCCCAGCTACTGGGTTGATTCCGATCCTGCAGTTGTAAGCCAGTTAGCCGATGCTTTCAGGAATGATCCATCGGTTGGACAGCTTGATTGGGATTACATGTACCAGGTAAACTACAACAGCAAGGATGCCAACGACAGCCTTCGCTCAAAGTATATTGTTGAAAACAGAATTACTGACTCACGCCAGCTTACTTTATCGAGCGTGGTGAACTGGAGCGTCCTTCCGGAACTTAAGGTTAATGGAGGAATCGATGCGTCAATCTATAAGGGAAAGAACTATAAACGAATGGACGATTTGCTGGGTGGCCAGTACTGGTTGGACATTGACCAGTTTGTTGAGCGCGATTACTTTGATAACCCAAACCTCGCTCAGAACGACTTGGATAATCCGAACCGTAAGGTTAAGGTTGGCGATACCTTTGGCTACAGCTACGATGCCAACGTAAACAACGGAAACCTATGGGCAGTGGCAAACTACACCCTAAACCGTATCGATATTTATGCCGGAGCAAACTACAGCTATAGCGAGTTCTGGCGTACTGGGAACATGCGGAATGGCCGCTTCCCCGATAACTCCAAGGGCGACTCGCCAAAGCAAGTGTTTAATAACTATGGGGTAAAAACCGGTGCTACGTGGAAAATTACCGGTCGCCACTACCTCGATGCTAACCTTGCCTACCTTACCCGGGCTCCGTTCTTCCGTAATTCATACATTTCGCCCCGTACCAGTAACTTTGTAATTCCGGGCTTAACCAGCGAGCGAATTGCCGCTGTTGATGTAAACTACAACCTTCGTACCCCATACATCAAAGCCAGAGTATCGGCATACTACACAAAGTTCATGGATCAAACCGAACTCAAATCGTTTTACGACGATACCTATCGCACCTTTATAAACTACACCATGCGTGGGATAGAGAAAGTTCACAGAGGTGTTGAAGTTGGAGCCGAAATTAAACTTTCCACAACATTAACCCTTAATACTGCTGCCTCGCTGGGTTCATACCAGTTTACCTCAAGACCTCTGGCAACGGTTACTCAGGATAACCTGGGAACAGTGCTGCAGCAGGATCAGGTTGTTTACATCAAGAATTTCTATGTACCTAACACGCCTCAAACTGCAGCAATGTTAGGTTTAAGGTATGCATCGCCTAAGTACTGGTTTTTGGGTGCCGAGGTTAGCTACTACGATCATTCCTACATTGATTTTGCCCCTGGCAAGCGTACCGCTGAAGCCTTACAGGGACTTGAGCCCAACGACCCCCGGCGCGATGCGCTAACCCGACAGGAAAAAATGCCTTCGGCCATGCTTATCGATGCTAATATTGGAAAATCGTGGAGGTATAAATCGTACTTTATTAACCTTAACTTCCAGGTTACAAATATTCTTGATAAAACCGATTTCAGAACCGGAGGGTTTGAACAGGCCCGCTACTCAATTACCGAGCAAACTTCAGACAAGTTCCCTCCCAAGTATTTCTACGGTTTTGGTCGTACATACTTCTTGATTTTAGGTCTCAGATTTTAAAAACGAATTAAATTGGTTAAGATGAGAAAAGTAGCACTTATACTCACAATCCTAACAGCAGGAGCACTAATGTTATCAGCTCCCGGATGTGTGGATTTCACATACGATGAGGTAGAGCCCAGGGTGGATTCAACAACGCTTGTAGCCAATACTACCATTGCTGAGCTTAAGGCCATGTACCCTGGGGAACTGTACCAGCTAAACGAAAACACTTTCTTCCAGCGCGATTCAATTATCATTGAAGGTGTTGTTACTTCCGACGATAAGGAAGGCAATTTCTACAAAAGCATCTTCATTCAGGATGCAACAGGTGCAATTGAGCTAAAGCTCAATAAAACATCGCTATATAACGATTACAAACGCGGTCAAAAAATTGTGGTATACTGCAATGGTCTTTACCTTGGCGATTACGGTGGGCAAATACAGCTTGGTTCCATATACAATAATAATGGAAACTGGGAAATTAGCGGGTTGGAAGGTGATCCAATAATTAAAATGCACGTATTCAAAAAGGGGAAACAGCTTGTTGACGTTGCCCCATTATCCATGACCCCTGCCTTGCTCACGCAGGTTAACATTGGTAAATTGGTAAAGTTTGATAATGTGCAAATAAAGGATACCCTGTCGCCAATTACCGATACAACTTATACTTATGCCGATAACGTTAACAAGGTTACGGTTAACCATACCCTGGTTGCCTGTTCACAAACGTACCCAAGTACAGTTGTTCTACGCACAAGTGGCTTCGCACGCTTTGCAGGTACAACAATTGCCACCAAAAATGGAACAGTTACAGGTATTCTAACCTACTATAAGGGAACTTACCAGCTGCTTATGCGCGATTTAAACGATATCAATTTTACAAACGATAGGTGTCAACAGTAAAAGGGAGAAGATGTATATGAAAAGGAAATATTTTATAGTACTTGCCATACTGGCCCTTGCTGGGTTAGTATTAGTAACTGGCTCCTGTGTAAAGGAAGATTTTGATACACCTCCCGTATACAGCAAGGTTGCCACCTGGGAAAAGAGTATTACCATAGCTCAGCTAAAGACGCTTTACAATACAGCACCAGCGCTAATTAAAGATGTTGCTCCGGCTGGATTCTGGAAGAACGTTTACGATGAAAACCAGAGAGATTCCATTTCAGGAATATTTGTTGATGCCTATGTGCTCTCAAGCGATTCAGCCGGGAACTTTTATGAAACCGTAACCATAGCCGATGAAACCGGAGGTATTGAACTAAAGATAAACACAAGTGACATTTACGCTACCTACGGACTAAAACCCGGTAAAAGAGTGCTTGTTAAAGTTGATAATCTGGCTATTGACAACTATAACGGTATGTACCAAATAGGCTTGGGCTATACCGATGGTGGTGTACTCAAGGTTACAGGTATCGACCCCTCGGCAGTTGCCAAAACCATTCAGGTAACCGGGGAAAAAATCAGCTTAAATCCAGAAACAATCACCATCCCAACTTTAAGCACTGATAAGGTGCAAAAGCTTGTTAAGCTTGAGGGTGTTCAATTCTGGAACCCTGCCGCAACCTATAGTATTCCCGGTGTGAATACAAACCGTATACTTGTTGACCAGAATGGTAACCAAATCATTCTGCGAAATAGCGGTTACGCAAAATTTACCAAGGATCAAGTTCCAACCGGTAGTGGTTCTATAACCGGTGTTCTAAGCATATTTGGTAGCACCTACCAGCTCCTTATTCGCGACACCCTTGATGTTAAATTTAACCAGCCCCGATTTGGTTCAGAGGTGCCTGCTAAAAACACTACCATAGAACAGCTTAAGCTCTTCTATGATGGTTCTGCGCTATATCAAATACCATACGATTTAGTTATTGAAGGGGTTGTTACGGCAAACGATGAGTCAGGAAACCTTTACAAACAGCTCTTTATTGAAGATGAAACGGCTGCCATTGAGTTTAAGGTTGATGTTGCCGGTTTATATGCCGATTTCCCCGTGGGCACTAAAATCAGGGTAAAATGTAAGGATCTTTATATGGGCACCTACGGTGGTGTTATACAGCTTGGCGGCAATTTTGGTGGTCAAATAGGAAGGCTTGCAGCAAGCGATTTCTACAAAAATGTTTTTGTAATTAGTACCGGCAACGAGGTTAGCGTAACTGAAACCTCTATTGGTCAGCTAAGCAACAATTTAATTGGCAAGGTTGTTACCCTGTCAGGAGTTCAATTTGCCGATTACGAGATGGGTAAAACCTATGCTGAAAGCGCTTCAACTACAAATAGAATACTTGAAGAGGTGGCAACCGGCAAAACCATTATTGTTAGAACAAGTAACTATGCAAACTTTGCTGGAGTTCAACTGCCAACTGGCCGTGGTAAAATCACAGCTATTCTTACAAAGTACAACAGCGATTTTCAGCTTACCATCCGTAAAGTTGGGGAGGTTCGCTTAATTGAACCTAGGTTGAACAAAAATTTCATTTTGAATCAGGACTTCACCCTGGCCACGGTAAATAGCCCAATCAGCATTAACGGTTGGCAAACCATTGCTGTAGCCGGAACAAAGGTTTGGAATGCTAAGCAATATAGTGGAAATGTATATGCACGAATGAGTGCTTTCCAGTCAAACGAAAGTAGTAATATTGCCTGGTTAATTTCACCAAAAATTACCATTCCAAGCGGGAAAGACGTTTTCTTTAAATTTGATACCGAGTATTCCTTCTGGGCTAATGCTACCCTTGAGGTATACATATCCAAGAACTATGACGGAACTAACCCTGGGACTGCTGAATGGACAAAACTCGATGCAACAATTGCAAATCAATCGGTTGGCCAGTACACATGGGTAAATTCAGGATTGATAAAACTTAATGATTTTGCAGGTGATGCCTATATTGGTTTTAAATACACCGGTAGCAACACGCTTTCAACAACCTTTGATGTTGATAACATAGCAGTTTTCACCTTGCAATAATCGTTACTATCAAAATAAAAGGCCGGGTTTCCCCGGCCTTTATTATTTTGCTTACTCCCATTACCCTAAAACACTGGCCCGGCAAAGGCTTTAACATCGTTACCGGTTATTTGCTTATCGCAAAGTATGATCAAACGCTCAATAACGTTTCGCAACTCACGAATATTCCCAGTCCATTTGAGCTTCTGAAGCTCTTCAATGGCATCGGGGTTAATAATCTTGGGTGGGATACCATACTCGGCGCAAATCTGCTCGTTGAAGTGCTGAGCAAGGAGGGGTATATCCTCTAGCCGGTCGCAAAGGGGCGGCACATTAATAATTATAACGCTAAGGCGGTGGTACAAATCCTCGCGAAAGTTTCCCTTTTCAATTTCCTGCGTAAGGTTTTTATTGGTTGCAGCAATTACACGCACATTTACAGTAATATCCTTATCGCTGCCTACCCTGCTAATCTTATTCTCCTGCAAAGCCCTAAGCACTTTTGCCTGGGCGCTAAGGCTCATATCGCCAATTTCATCGAGGAATAGGGTACCACCGTCGGCCTGCTCAAACTTACCCTTCCGCTGCTTTATGGCCGAGGTAAATGCGCCTTTCTCATGTCCGAAAAGTTCGCTCTCAATCAATTCCGAAGGGATTGCAGCACAGTTAACTTCCACAAACGGCATGGCTGCCCGGTTACTCTTCTCGTGTAACCAGCGGGCTACCAGTTCCTTGCCAGTTCCATTGGGGCCAGTTATTAGAACACGAGCCTCGGTGGGTGCCACGCGGTCAATCATCTCCTTAACCTTTACTATTGCGGGCGATTGCCCTACAATATCGTAAGCCTTGGAAACCTTTCGCTTAAGCGTTTTTGCCTCCTGAATCAGAACTGTTTTATCGGTTGCATTCCGAATGGTAATTAGCAAGCGGTTAAGATCGAGAGGTTTTTCAATGAAATCGTATGCCCCCTTTTTGATTGCATCAACAGCCGTGTCGATATTACCATGTCCGGAAATCATTACCACGGGTACATCGGGCTGACGCTCCTGTAACTTCTCAAGCACCTCTATTCCATCCATCTGCGGCATTTTGATATCGCAAAGCACCAGCTCATAGGCACCATTATCAAACATCTCAAGTCCGGCATGGCCGTCCTCGGCAACATCAACACTATGCCCTTCAACCTCCAGGATATCTTTCAGTGTATTGCGAATAGCCTTTTCGTCGTCAATTACCAATATTTTGGACATAACCAGTATTTTGGTGTAAAGATAAAAAAAATAGTTAGATGTTACCAGCTAACAGTTCCAGCCCCAAAACCCTAAAAACTGCTCGTTTCAATCCTATAATTCGTAATTTCAGAACGGGTAGGAGAACCCTTTATCCTTTATCCTTTATCCTTTATCCTTTACCCTTTACCCTTTATCCTTATTACTTAGTTCCACCCAAAATCCTTCCTTCAGGGCGTAATCGGACTGAAACATCCTTTTGATGCCAAGCTTCTGTACCAGTAAGTTTACAAATATCGATGCTGGAATAATCAAATCGACCCTTATAGGGTCAAGCCCTGGCAGTGCAAGCCTTTGGGCGTGTGTTGACGTAACAAAAAAGTGATGTAGATTTAAGTATTCATCAACAGGTATCTCGGCCGAAAACTTTGATGTGTCATGAATAATCCCTTTGTGCGCTAGTATTTTTCTGAAGGAATCGAACGCACCTGAACTACCAGCCATAACCCTAGGATTTAGGTTTGCTGCCGCCAGTAACAATGGTTCAACTGTTTGAAGCATGTAGTTTTCAATGGCTTCAAGCTCATGGGTAGTAATGGGATCGGAAATTGGGAAACCCTCGGCAATTCGGGTAACGCCAAGGTTAAAGCTTTGCAACCAGAATATTTGTTCCGAGTTGGCTAAAATGGTCTCGTTGCTACCGCCTCCAATGTCAACCACAACTGCTGGACTTTTACCTAAACTTACAGCTGCATTTACCCCCTTCCATATCAGCTCAGCTTCCCGATTACCATCAATAACCTCAACATCGATGTTGAACCTTTGCTTAACCTCATCTACAAACTCTTGCCCATTCGACGCATCGCGCACAGCCGACGTGGCAAATGCGAAGCAACGGTTAGCGCCTAAGCGTTTTGCAGTAATTAGTTGTGTGTTTATAGCTTTAAAAGCCCTTTGCATGGCTTCGGGTGTAAGACTACCGCTACTAAAACCGCCCTCGCCAAGCTTTACAGGCAACTTGCTCTCATGAAGAATTTTCCCAGAGGTTTGAGCCACCAATAAGTTAAAGGTATTGGTGCCCATATCGATAATAGCTACAATCATCCTTTATAGTTCCACTCCCTGTAGAATTGCTCTAAAAAAGTTTCCATAAACCTATGCCTCTCCTCGGCCAGGGCTTTAGCCGTAGCGGTGTTCATCCTATCCTTCAGGAGTAAAAGCTTTTCGTAGAAATGGTTAATGGTGTGCCCTTTGGCTGTTTTATACTCCTCAAAGGTTGAATGAAACTGAGGTTCCACATTGGGAAGGTACAAGGGGCGTTGCTTTGAGCCCCCAAAGGCAAAAGCCCGGGCAATGCCAATTGCGCCAATGGCATCGAGCCTATCGGCATCCTGAACAACCATGGCTTCAATACTACGTGGTGTGGTATCGACACCAGCCCCTTTATATGACACCTGCTCCACAATCCCTAAAATGTCAGCAATCTGTTTACTGTTGTAACCGGCTGCCTTGAGTATTAAGGTTGCATTCGGATATCCTTCTCCTCCCTTTAACTTCCAGTCGTCGGTATCGTGAACAAGTGCTGCCGGCTCAACAAGCAGAACATCGGCCCTTTCGTGCTTGGCTAAATGTATTGCCAGCTGTGTTACTCTATGAACATGCCACCAGTCGTGCCCGGTAGTGTCGTGCTCAAAAAAATCCTTAACCAGCCTGTAAAGTTCGGCTATATCTGTCTGATTCATTAATATTAGTTGAAATATAAAGGATGATTGAAATTAACGAAAATAACAGTCTACATTTTAAAATTAGTGTTAAATTCATTTATTTAACATCTGCTATTTAATAAAAAAGCGCGTCTTAAACGCGCTCAAAAAAATCATCCTAATACTTTATTGTTTCATGAAGTTCGAGCGTGTCTCTTCCTGAAAACTCTTTTATTAACACATTTCTATTAAAAACTGAAACATGAACACTGTCCCCAATTACTATTAAATCTAATTTCCAATCATCATTATATTCATTGTATATTGTAAAACCATTAGGAACTATGACTGTATCTCTCCAAATACCTTTATTGTCAAAATAACTAACTTTATAAGTTTGCTGATTACCCGTAATTACTACAGGAAAAGTATAATTACCTTTATAGCATGATGTTAGTGCTACAGTTAACACTAGACCTAACAAAAAACGTTTCATGTTTTTCAGATTTTAAGTTATACACAAAAGTAAAAAAATTCTACTGATTTAATACACTTGGTGTGGCAAAGAAATAAATTCAATTAATATCTACTGTCCTACAAAAAGATTTTAAGATTTAATAAAACCTTTATATGTATAACTTCTGATATGAATAGCAAATGTAGGAAATGAGTTTTCTTATAATATTTCTTCGCCTCCGGCGAAACAAAATCATTTTAACTCGTATCGATTAAACTCTTTTATAGAAATTTTAATATTCCTCGTGGAAGTTAAAGATTCAATGTTGTATAGTTTTGACATTTGTCATGCTGAGCCCAGCCGAAGCATCTCTTTGTACCTTAAATCCTTTTTTCCCTTTTAGCTGGTTTACTTGTAATCGCTCTTTGCCATGTTTTTCTATGTGCGAAACAACGTTTCACCCTTACTATTTGGAAAAAGTATTGCGTGCATCGCTATACAAGTGTGAATAGTCGTGGAATTACAAGTGTTTAGCACTTACGAGGCTGGAAGCGTTGTTCGTTGTTCGTGAAAACTACCTCACCTCCAGCCCTTTTCCCTAGAGGGAATGGAGCGGAAGAAGCAGGCAATGGCATAAAAGCCTGACCCGACAATGGGTCGTGGGTGGAACGTTGTGGTGGGCTTAGTAAGCGATACCACATGAGTCACGCCGAAGGCGTGGCGAATTGTATCGCGCAGCAGTTCCACCCACGGGGCACCCATCGGGTCGGGCTTTTCAGCCTTGATTTTCTTTGGTTCTTTCTTGTATCAAGACAAGAAAGAACGTGTAAATCGCTCTTTGCATTGCCTATCTGTTGCGATGCAACGTATCACCCTTGCACTTTGGAAAAAGTATTGCGTGCATCGCTATACATGTGGGAGTGGCCATGGGATTACAAATGTTACGCCCCTACGGGGTTGGAAAGGTTGTACGTTGTTCATGTATTGTTATTCGTGAATGCCATTCAGTACACTGTGTATCACTGTGTAACTCTGTGATACTTTCCTTTGCGCGGTTCATGAGACAATTGCATGCTGAGCTAGCCGAAACAACTCTTTGCTCTTTTTTCACTTTTAGTTTTGACTGAGATCCTTCGCTAACGCTCAGGATGACAATGAAAGTGTCCTAAATCATTTTTATAAATCTGTCCAAAGAATATGGGGTTAAACCACTTTTTTTATTGTCTAATGGATTAGTCGTAAAATAATGCACTCCCTTTAGGATCTTCCTCAAAATCGGTAGAACGACAGCGCGGGCAGCGGGGAGATGCTTTAAACCTAAACTGTCCGCCACACTTACATTTGCCCACAAATTCCTCAATTGCAGCCTCATAACTATCCTTTGGAAGTGGCTCACCCGGAAAAAGTTCCTTGATTAAACTATCGTAGTGTGCGGTAGCAAGGCTATATGGCTGATTCAAACCTTTAAGATACCTTAAGTGTAATTCGCCCAACTGCTCAAATTTTACAGACTTATGTTTTCCGCATGTATCGCAGCGGAGCATGTGAAAAGTAAATCCACCGCCATCCATTATTTTAAAACGTCGGCCGCAATTTTTACAAATACCATAATACTGTATACCCATAGCTTTTAAAATTTTGTTTTGATGACAAATATGAAATGGTGAAACGACAAATTCTGTCGGTATTAAAATTAGTGGAAATTTTTGCCATTTGGCTACTCCCACCCCTCAAGTCCATCGAATAGAGTTGGGCCGGATTGAATGTTTTTGCGCTTGTTACTCTTTTTTCTGTAGTTAAGGAAGAAAAATCGCTGGGCATCAAAAGTTGAAATTGCCTTTCTTACCCTGTTTACCGTTTCCTTGCTCACCTCAACATTGGCCACCCCTTTTATTTGAGTGATTTCAAAGCGTCGTTTAGCTGAGTTCTTCTCAACCTGAACCGTTGCTTTTTCATCGCCGCTGACATGCAAGAAAAACGAACGTTTTGCCATTAATTCCCGCGTATATGAGGCCACACAGTTCCGCATTTTTTTGCCCTCGGCAGCAAGAGCCGCAGGCGAATCAATCAGAGTAATCCCCTTGGGCAGGGTTAAGCTATCAGTATAAAGTGGTTTTGGTTTTTTGCTTAAGCTCGGAAAGGACTTTAGGTTTATTGCATAATCGTGAAAACCGGCCAATAACTCGCGGGTTGAGTCGTAGCTATTATTGAACCTGATTGGGCTAACATCACCTGAACTTTGAGTATTTTCCTTGGATAGCAATTCGAGCATTTCGCTCAGTTTTTGATGTGCAATGCAGCAATCAGCCTTTACCTTACAGTAGTAGGTTAAGTTGATGTAACGGAAATACTGATAATTTCGGGCATACTGCAATGTTAACTTTTCAATACGCTCTAGTGTAGTTTGAGCATTTTGAGCAACCATGAGGAGCAGTAAAGCCACGTTTATCTTGTCCCACGAGTCGAAAAAAGGTTGCGATAACACATTCCTGTAAAACATCCGTGGTGAAACCTTTTCTGACAATTCATCGCTAACTATTAACTGTGCGAGCGCCAAAGGATTGGTAACTCTTCGTTCAATAATTGGCTTAAGCAGCAAAGCATGTGCGAAAAGAATAGGGTAAGGAAACGCTTTTAGTAGCCAATCTATCCCAAGCGGATTACAGAATGTATCCAAATGTTCGGCAGAGCTGAGGAAACTAAAATTCGAAGGAATTGAGAGCACTGTGCCTGTGGAATTGCTTACCTCAACCACAAACTTTTCAGGCGTAGTGCCGTTTTGCTTGTTCCAAAAAATCCATCGTGTAAGGTGTTGCTCCTTAACTTTACCGTAGCTCAAAGTTGATTTCCCCAGCATAAACTAATGATATGATAAATTATCACTCCTTGCCTCCCTACCTAAAATTAGGAACTAAACCGTGCGAAACCAAGGTTTGAACTATCAAATTTTAAACATGTTAATAATTTAACTATATTGCTGTCTGTCTTTTTCTTATACATAACATAGACCTGATATCCGAAAGTGAAATGTGCCCAGAAATCAGAATATCAAAACCACATGTTGCATCTTTCCTGCTAATAGCTTATTGACAAAGGAAGATTGAAATAATGATTACATTAAAAGTTGCGTGCTTCAATTTTTTGCATATTACACTGTGCAAATAAACAATAAAATGCACAGTATATTGTGAAATTAATTAACTTTACCTAAAAAAATGGAGCAGCTTAACATCATTTACCACGAGTTAACAGATAAGGTAAAAACTGGATTTACAAGGTATTTGCTTCCAAAAATCAACTGGAATGCAAGACTTATAGCCATTACAGGGCCAAGAGGAGTTGGAAAAACTACACTAATGTTACAAAAAATTAAGATTGAAAACAAAATAGATGAAAGTCTTTACGTTTCGCTCGATAATATTTATTTTTCAAACCATACATTGTTCGAATTGGCTGGTTACTTTTATAGGTATGGCGGCCGCCATTTATTTATTGATGAGGTACATAAGTATGAAACCTGGTCACAAGAAATAAAAAATATTTACGATAGTTTTCCCGATTTGCAAATTGTGTTTAGCGGTAGTTCTATTCTCGATATTTATAAAGGTTTTGGTGATTTAAGCAGGCGTGTTGTCCCCTATCATTTAAATGGATTATCATTTCGCGAATATTTGATATTCGAAACAGGGCAAGATACGGAAGCATATAGCCTTGACCAAATACTTTCTCAAAAAGTGAAAATAAAACTCGAAAATCCTTTGATTCACTTCAAAAAGTACTTAAATCATGGGTATTACCCGTTTTACAAGGACGACGATTTTATGATTCGATTAACAGGAACTGTAAATGCTGTATTAGAGGTAGATATTCCAAAATATTTAGACTTGAAGGTTTCAACCATCGATAAACTAAAACATTTGTTGCAAATAATTTCCGAAAGTGTTCCTTTTAAACCAAATTACTCTAAAATTGCTGATATAATCGGGGTATCCAGAAATTTATTACCTGATTATCTTGCTTATCTTGAAAAAGCTGGCTTAATTCTTGAGTTAACCAACGAAACCAAAGGTATTAGAAGGCTAGGAAAAGTAAACAAGGTTTACCTGAACAATCCGAACTTAGCCTACATGCTAAGTGGTGAACATGCCAATATTGGCAATATCAGAGAAACATTTTTCTTCAATCAACTTAAATTAAATCACAAAGTATTTTCTTCTGAAACAGTAGATTTTAAGGTAGAAGGTAATGAATTTGAAATAGGTGGCAAGAGCAAAGGCAATAAACAGATTTCCAAACTTTCCAATGCCTATATAGTAAAAGACGACATTGAATATGGTTTTGGAAATACCATCCCGCTTTGGCATTTTGGTTTGTTGTATTAGTAATAGCTAATTTACCCCAAACCCCATTTCTAAACACTAACTATTTCCCCTTTGCATTCAAAATCGGCTAATGGTAAAATGTTTACTACCTTTGTTGCCAATAAGCAAATCTATGACTCGACGTATTCAACCCTTTGCCGTTTACAGCGATGGCAGGGGGAATATATTTGAAAACCCCAAACTATTTGCGGCGGGACGCTCGGGAAACCATGTTTATCCCCTGTACCTCGACGAAATGATACCCCTGCCCTATGGCAGCGAACTTTTTGAGCTTCCCGGTCGTAAGGTTTTAGGCTATTCCCGAAAGGGTGAGCTGGTTGAAAGCAATCAGGGGATTGCCTGCGCTGCCTTTATTGCACCGGCCCACACCCAGCTCTCCATAGCTGCATGGGCTAACACTCCCAATGCTCCTGTTCTTCCGTTGTACGCCTATACGGCTATTGGCTGGTACAACGGACAGTTCTACGTTCCAGCCCTGCGAATCGACCCCGATACCCGACAGGATTGCGAAAACTTCAACCAGAAAATTATTATTAAACGAGGCAAAGAGCTAAAATTGCGATTCCCAAACAATAGGCTAATCCACCACCTGGTGGATAACTGCGCCTTTAGCTACCTTTGCCCTGCTGCCCGAAACTACGTGATGAATAGGTGGGAGGCTCCGTTACCTACCTCGCCCACCTGTAACGCACGCTGCGTGGGGTGCATTTCCAAACAGGACGGGAGTGAATCGCCGGTGCACGAGTCGCAGCACAGGCTTACCTTTGTGCCTACAGTCGATGAAATTGTTGGAGTAGCCGTTCCGCACCTCGAAACAGCACCTAACCCGGTGGTGAGTTTTGGCCAGGGGTGCGAGGGTGAACCCCTGATGCAGTGGGAGTTGCTACGCGATGCCATAAAGGCTATAAGAGCAAAAACCTCAAAGGGTATAATTAACCTGAATACCAATGGTAGTAGGCCAAAGGCGGTTGAGGAGCTTTTTAGGGTTGGACTCAACAGCATTAGGGTAAGCATGAACTCAGCTCAGGAAAAATGGTATAACCTATACATCCGTCCGGTAAACTTCACCCAAGCCGATGCCATTGAGTCGCTCAGAATTGCCCGACGGTTTAATGCATGGTCGTCAATCAACTACTTTGTAATGCCCGGCATTACCGATACGGCCGAAGAGCTGAATGCGCTGAAGGAGATTATTGAATATGCGCGTATCAACATGATACAGTGGCGCAACTTCAACATTGACCCCGATTGGCTTTTTAGCCGAATAGAATTTGACGGACAGGGCGAGCCCCTGGGGATAAAACAAATAATGGAACAAATACGTAAACTATACCCCTGGGTTTACTTTGGTTACTTTAACCCGCCATCAAACATTATTGAGAAGTATCAGTTTAAATAGATATAGAACAATGGAAACATACATCTGTAAGGCTTGCAATTTAAAGTTTGATGCTAACGGAAGTAAAACGGAATGGATTGATGCCGCATTTGGACCATGCAGCAAGATGGTAGCCAAGTGTCCAGAATGCGGAAATGAGTGCGATGAATACCGTGCTCCCAAGCAGGGTTCGGCTGATAGCCACCATCATGTTTCACATACCCCAGCCTGCGGTTCCTGCTGCGGGGGATGTGGACTATAACCAATAAATTAAAATGATATGGTTGAGATTAAAGTCCTTGGAATAGGATGCCCAAACTGCCACAAGCTGGAAGCTATGTGCCACGAGGTGGTAAACGAACTGGGCATTGAGGCGCGCATTGAGAGCGTAACGGATATGAATCAATTTATGGATTACGGGGTGCTGCTAACCCCTGTCCTGGTTATAAATAACGAGGTCAAGGTTCAGGGGAAATTACCCCTTAAGCCCACTCTTGTAAACTGGATTAAGCAAGGGGCCAAATAGCATGAATGCCTGCATTTGCAGGCATTCAATGTAAGTTCTACCAAGTATTCACATCGTAATCGGGCACCTTGCGAACTCGCTTGGCTACCTCCTGGCCTTTCTCGTTAATGCCAATTACAAACTCAACCATATCACCCTCAATGAGTTCCTCAAACTCACCATCCTCAACATCCTGATAGTGGAAGAAAAGGTTGTTGGGCGGATACTGAATGAAACCGTAGCCATTGTTCACACTTAAAATGCGTGCACGCTTGGCTTCCTCATCGGTAATGGTTTCTTTAGTCGCCTGACGGGGCTGGCTGTAGTCCTGAACCGCAAAGAGGTTCTCAACCACCTTATCCTTACGCTTTAACCCATCGTTAATGAGTTCGTGCATGGGTAGGGGGTAAGTAACCTCACGAAGCAACTCCTGCGAGGTGCGCGTGGTTACCTCGCGGCCTTGGTCGTCGGTGTAATCAAAATCCCACGCTAAAACCATAACCTTAGTTCCCAACGAGTTGATTTTGCGGATAAGCGGAACGTAGTCGCCATCGGAGGTGATAAGCACCAGAACGTTAAAGCGCTTGTAGAGCGTTTGCTCAAAAGCTTCAAGGGCAAGCCACACATCAATTCCTTTATCCTCGCGGCGTCCACCACGCGGGCGAATGGGAAGGTAGTGGGTAATAACCCCTTCGGACATCAGGATATCATCGAATACCCTGTCGTTGTAGAGCTGATTTCCACGCTGGCTTGCCTCCTGGGCGCTGATGCGGCCACGGAAAAAATGTGCCTCAATCAGCTGGCAGAAATTAGGGTCTACACCCTCCTCGTTGGCAACCATATGCCGAATAAACTCATGTAAACCGGCAATATTCAACCTCTTTTTCCGCTGATGGAAGTAGTTGTAGTAGTTGCTTACATGCAGGAAGTAGTTCCCGTCGTAGAACACGCCAATGCGTATCAAATCCTTTCTCTGGTTTTTTAGAGCCATGTTTAATAGATTTTGGATTGTTAATTAACTTAATTAGCTGCTAGTCTCTTTGAGTGCAAAGAGGCTGCAAATATAATTCTTTAGCACTCACACAAAAAAAATATATCTAAATAATGCGATATCTTAATGCAAACGTTTACAGGTCGATAATTCCATTTTTAATGGCATACTTAACCAAATCGACAGTAGTGGTTAACTCCAGCTTCTGCATGATATGATTTTTATGGGACTCCACGGTTCTAACGCTGATAAAAAGTTTATCGGCAATAAGCTGATTTGAGTATCCCTGGGCAACCATGCGCAGTATCTCCATTTCGCGAGGCGTCAGTTTTTTATCCTCGTATTCCTCAACCCTTTCGGGGTTTTTGATTTGCCTGAGGTAACTTTTAAGGATGATTCCCGATACCTCCTTGCTAAAATACTCGCTCCCGCCATAAACCTGCTCAATTGCCTCAACCAGCTCCTCGCGCGAGATGCTTTTATGCAGGTACCCCTTTGCGCCATTGCGGAGCGAGTTGAAAATGTACTCCTGCTCGGTATGCATGGAAAGGATTATCACCTTGGTTCCAGGGTAGCTGGTGGTAACAACCTTTGCCAGCTCAATCCCCGACATTTCCGGCAGCGATATATCAACCAGCAAAACATCGGGCTTTGCACCCTCAATCTGGCTAAGCATGGTTTTAGCGCAATCCGATTCTGCCACAACCTCAATGTTTGGCAAGTTAGTCAGCAGCGATCGGATGCCATCGCGAACCAGCTGGTGGTCTTCAACCAGTGCAACTCTTATCTTATCCATTTACCGTTTGATTTTGTGGCTTTAATGGAAATTGGGCAACTATTTTAGTGCCCTTCCCCTGTGAGGAGATAATATTGATACTTCCGTTCAGCAGGATTGCCCTCTCCTTCATATTGTATAAACCATTACCGGTATCGGTGGGCGTGGAAGTGTTAAACCCTACGCCGTTATCCTCAATAATCAGGTGTAGGTTGCTAAAGTCAGCGTAAACAGTAATGTTGGCTCTACTTGCCCCGGAATGCTTTATTACATTGGTAAGGGCTTCCTGAACTATCCTGTATACATAGGTTTTAAGGAGTTGGTCGATAGGTTCCGGCAGAACACCAACGGTAAGACCAACACTAATTCCCGAATTGCTTTCCACCTCGTTGCACAGATTCCGAAGCACCACCGCTAAACTAAACTCCTTAAGGGCGGCAGGCATTAAGTTATTGGAAATGCGCCGCACTTCCTCAATTGTATGATTGAACATTTGCTTTACCTGTGCAAGGGTAGCATTCAGTTCGCCATCTATATCGTGGGGTATGCTTTCGAGCTTAAGCTTTATGGCCACAAGGTTCTGTCCCAACCCATCGTGTAGCTCACGCGATAGCCTCTGGCGCTCTTTTTCCTGACCATCAATTACCGATTTCACCTGGCGCATACGTTGCAGCTGCAGCTCACGCTCCATAAACTTACGGTGGGTAATATCGCGCACCACAACCGATTCAGCTACTTGACCCCTGAACTTAATGGATTTTACCTGAACCTCAACATAAAGCATATTGCCATTGTCTTGCCGCAACAAGCCCTCCACCGTAGGCTGACGTCCTTCCCTGGCCTCATTAAGCAAATCCTCATCAATCTTAATGATATCGAAAAGGCGAAGCCTGTATAGGGAGCTCTCTGGGTATCCGGTCATCTCAGGAAATGCTGGGTTGAAAAAAATAGGGACTCCCTCGTGGTGTATCACAATGGCATCAACCGATGCCCTATAGAACTGATTTAGCCTATCGTTAACCTCAAGCTGGTTCGATTTAAGCTCATTGAACTGAAACCTGATGCGGTAAGCCATTGGCTTTAGAATAGAAATGAACTCGCCCTTAGTGTTTTCTATCTCATGGTTTTCGGTTATACTCTTTTCAACCAGTAACAGCTCATTTTCAAGACTTGTTGCCTGCTGCATTACCTGAAATAACATTAATGCCAAAATAATCAATGTAATTATTACCATTGCAATAAAAGTCCTAACCAGTATTCGGCCAATGTTTGGTTTGAGTTGGTTATCCAAAACTTCCTGATACCCTGAGACAGAAACTGGTTTACTTAACTCAACCCACTGGCTGGCGTTTTGGTTTAACCTGATATTGTTACCAAGCGCAAGCTTAAGTTCGGCGCCAATCCACACCGCTATATCGGGATTAACCCTTTCAACAAGCAGAGCAAACAGATTGTCCCCATTATTCGCAAGCCTTAAAAGGGTGTAATCGTTTAACAATTTCAAATTCTTTAGCTGTGTTTCGTTTTGGTTGAAGTGAACTGTTAAATTCCCAGTATCGTCCAGGGAGTATAAAGCTTCCTCGTTCTCGGTTTTTACAATAACCCTGTTAATGTCATCGCTTTCAGTAAGTAAATGTTTTATTGAATTCCGAAATTGAGAATCGTTAAATGTGCTATTCTGATTCAGGTTAACCTGCGATAGCTTAATGCCTATCCCTTCAAGTCTTAGGGCAATAGCATTTACTGTTACCCTTTTAAATTCCTTTGCCCTGCTCAACTCGCTTGCAAACCAAAGAAGTAAAGCTGTAAATGCTAAAACAAATAGGAAAAGGTAATGGCGTTGGAATGAATATTTTAAAAGATTTTTGAATAAAATATTCCTATAGTTCATGGTTTAGGCAAATAATTTTAGCATTGTAATTTACGGAAACAATGAAATAATTCAATACCTTCAGCTGAAAAATTTTTAGTTGCACAGCATGGTTAAAAGCATAAGGTTTAGGGTGATTGATTTTGACGAAGATGGCTACCATTGGCTGGTTGAGTGCTCAGTAAACAATGCAGATTACTGGTTGGTGGTCGATACCGGGGCTACCCGAACAGTAATTGACCAATCAGTATTAGGTGAAATTGAAGTTAAAAGTCACCCTCAGGGTTTGGTTATTGGGTTTGGGTCACAAACCAACAGTATCGATACAGCAACCCTAAGCTCTGTCTGGATTGGTGGAATTGAGTTCACTAACCTTGAAGTGGCTGTTGCCGACCTAAGTAACCTCATTGAGCTCTACTCCCAAATGGCTAACGTTAAGCTGGCAGGCATTCTGGGGTGCGATTTTTTGATGCGCAATTCCACAAGCATAAACATTCACAGGAAACGCATTTACCTGAAACCTGTTAAAGGTGAAAATGAGTAACAGCTAAAGGCTGTTTGTATGTTAAAAAAAATTATATTTGCCCGATATTTTTGAAAACTGGCAAATTATCAACTTTTTAATACTTTAGAACGATGCAGAATAAAGGTGCGATCCGATTTATTGCCATTGCATTAGCGCTGGTGTGCTTGTACCAGCTTTCGTTTACTTATGTAACCTGGCGGGTTGAAAGCAAAGCCCGCGAATATGCAACGGTTAACAACATTTTTGATTCCAAGAAGTACGAGCATTACCTCGACTCCATGTCGCAGGAACAGGTGTACAATTTCCTTTTCGTACGAAAGTATAACTACAAGGAGTGTAAGGAAAGGGAAATAAACCTTGGCCTCGACCTGAAAGGTGGTATGAACGTTATGCTCGAGGTGTCAGTTACCGATTTGGTTAAAGCCTTGTCCAACAACAGTCAGGACAGCGCTTTTGTAAAAGCGCTAAACCTGGCAACCCAGATGCCCGGTAGCGAACACTTTATCGATAAGTTTGGCAAAGCCTTTAAGCAGGTGGCTCCAAACGCTCGGTTGGCTTCAATTTTCAATACCCCTGAACTACGGGGTCGTATTAACTTCGATTCTTCGGACGAGGATGTACTTAAGGTGCTGAAGCAGGAAGCCGAAAATGCTATTGATAACTCCTTCAACATTCTTCGTAACCGTATCGACAAGTTTGGTGTTGCACAACCCAATATTCAACGCCTCGAGAATTCAGGACTCATTCTTATCGAATTACCCGGTATTAAGGAACCTGAGCGTGTTCGCAAACTTCTACAGGGAACTGCAAGCCTTGAGTTTTGGGAAACCTACGAGTACAGCGAGTTGTTCAACAACTTTATGGCGGCCAACAGCACCCTTGCCGAAATCAATAAGGCAAGTCAGCCAACTGTTACCGAAACCGCTAAAAAAGATGAAACCACTGAGCAGAAGGATGAACTGCTAAGCAAACTTAAGGAAACCGAAAAGACCGATACCCTAAAGGCCGCAGCCGACATGGCTAAGGATTACCCCTTATTCAGCATTCTGCAGCCTAACCTATACAACAATCAACCCGCACCTGGCCCTGTGGTTGGCTATGCCCATATTAAAGACACTGCCCAGGTAAATGAAATTCTCAGAATGCCCAAGATTAGGGCATTATTCCCTCCCGATGTAAAATTCCGTTGGGGAGTTAAATCGCCCAAGTGGGACAAGAATAAGGTATTCTATGAACTTATTGCTCTTAAAGTAACCACCCGCGATGGCAAAGCACCCCTCGATGGTGGAGCCATTACCGATGCCCGCGAAGCTTTTGGCGATCGCAAGGGCGAAGCCGAGGTTGACATGGAAATGAATGCCGAAGGTGCACGTATTTGGGCACGTATGACCGGCGAAAACGTTGGTCGTTGCATTGCCATTGTGCTCGACGATTACGTTTACTCATTCCCTCGTGTTCAAACCGAAATTAAGGGTGGACGTTCACAAATTACTGGCGATTTCACCATAAACGAGGCTAAGGACCTTGCCAACGTGCTAAAGTCGGGTAAACTTCCTGCTCCTGCTCATATTGTTCAGGAACAATTGGTTGGTCCATCGCTCGGCAAGGAAGCCATTAACTCTGGAATGAACTCCTTTATTGTGTCGTTCATCATCGTGCTGCTTTACATGGTTGTTTACTACAGCCGTAGCGCTGGTTTAGTAGCCGACTTTGCCCTTGTAACCAACCTGTTCTTCATCATGGGCGTTATGGCATCGTTTGGTGCAACCCTAACCCTACCCGGTATTGCAGGTATTGTTCTTACCCTTGGTATGGCCGTTGACGCCAACGTACTTATTTTTGAGCGTATCCGCGAGGAACTCCGAGGTGGTAAAGGTTTGAGTTTAGCCGTTAAGGACGGTTACCGCAATGCGCTATCCGCTATTATCGACGGTAACGTTACCACACTGCTAACCGGTGTTATCCTTTACCTGTTTGGTTCAGGACCTATCCGTGGTTTTGCTACTACCCTGATGATTGGTATTATCACCTCGATGTTCTGCGGTATATTCATTACAAGGCTATTCCTGCTTTGGATGGAAAAACGCAACATTCCAATGATTTTCTCTACCAAACTTTCGGAAAATGCTTTCCAAAAAGTTAACATCGATTTCATTGGGCTACGTAAAAAGGCTTATGTCTTCTCCGGCACTTTGATTGCCATTGCAATTATTTCGTTAGCCGTTCGTGGTTTGAACCCGGGTATCGATTTTGCCGGTGGACGTTCATACATTGTTCGCTTCCAGAATACCGTTTCTACCCAGGAGGTAAGCAAATCGCTTAAAACATACCTTGGCGAAGCCCCCGAAGTAAAAACCATTGGCGCATCGAACCAGGTAAAAATTACCACCAAGTACAAAGTAGCCGATAACGACCCCAATGTAGATAACGAGGTTGATTCATTGGTTTACCTCGGTGTTAAACCGTTTATGGCCGATGGCGCTAACTTTAGCGACTTCCAGCACGATTACAAGCAAAGCTCCATTAAGATTGGGCCTACCATTGCCCACGATATCAAACGCGATGCTTACATTGCGGTGTTCTTTGCCCTTATAGTAATTTTTGTTTACATCCTTATCAGGTTCAGGTACTGGAGCTACAGTGCCGGCGGTGTTATAGCTCTTTTCCACGACTCGCTAATCACCATTGGATTGTTCTCAATCCTTTACTACAGGGTACCTTTCAACATGGAGATTGACCAATCGTTTATTGCAGCTATCCTAACCATTATTGGTTACTCCATTAACGACACGGTTATTATTTTCGACCGTATCCGTGAGTACATGGGTCTGCACCCCAAACGCACCAAGAAGGAGAATATGAATAGCGCTATTAACGATACGCTGAGCCGTACATTCTCTACATCATTCTCCACACTCACTGTACTTATCCCAATGTTCTTCTTTGGTGGTGAAGTAATTCGTGGTTTTGTCTTCGCTCTTATCGTTGGTATTCTAATTGGTACCTACTCCTCAATTTTTGTAGCAGCACCAATTGCTTACGATCTAGAGAAACGTAAAGAGGATAAGAAAAACAAGTAATCTATATCGATGCTTAAAAAAAGGCGACCCTAACGGTCGCCTTTTTCTTTTACTAATCTCCCCTAAAAATATTTCCGCCTCACCTTTTTTTATTTGCCCAATTGAATTTGTTAATTCATGGTATTTTTGGCTTTGTTGTTCATTTTAACATTCCTCAAACATCAACATATTCCGTCTATTCCGCCTCATTCCTTCATAAAATCACCCATGTCTAGTCCTGAAATAAGTCTACAGGTTAGAAATAGATTTAAGCGACACACATAAAAACATCATCAGGGGTTTTAAGGCCCAAAGATACATGTAATCTTTTGGAGTTGTAAATACTCACGGCCTGATCGACTGCTTTTCTGGCCAGGTGGGTAGAGGGGAATGTCTGGTCGAGGAAGAACTCGTCTTTGAGGATGCCGTTGACGCGTTCGGCCACGGCGTTCTCGTAGCAGTGGTTCTCCTGGGTCATGCTGGGGAGTATGCCGTGGCTGAGCAGGCAGTCGGTGTAGGCGGCGGAGCAGTACTGGACGCCCCGGTCGGAGTGGTGGATAAGCCCCGGAGCAGGGCGGGCCACCTGCAGAGCTCGCTTGAGGGCTCGCAGGCAGCCCGCCAG